>CAIZOZ010000068.1 GCA_903934745.1 uncultured cyanobacterium | reverse complement strand
GAACATCAAGCCGCCATCGCGAGCCAGGCGGTTGGCCCCCCGTGGCAGATCGAGGGAGGAGCCCGCGCCGACATTGCGGCTGTAGATCTCGCCGTAGTTACCCACAGCGCTGATCACCTTCACCACGAAGTCGTCGCTCAGACCCAGCTGGCTGCCGAGGTTGCCCTCCACCCCCAGCAATCGGCGGCGATCGGCCAGCTTCGGATTGGCCTTGGCTTCCGCCAGTTTGGCCGCCACATTCGCCTGGGTGATCCCCTGCTCTTCGGCTTCAAACAGGGCGTAGACAATCCAGCGCACCGCATCGGCCCAGGCCGGATCGGACTGCACCGTGGCCGGCGCCAGCGGCTCCTTGCTCAGCACCGCCGGCAAGATTCGATGGGCAGCGGGATCAGCCAACTTGGTGCGGCGCGCCGCCAGTCCGGAGCGATCGCTGCTGATCGCCTGGCAACGGCCGCTGCCATAGGCACTGAAGGCCTGATCGGCCGTCTGGAAGCGCAGGGGGGTGTAGGGCAGCTTCAGGGCGCGCAGGCTGTCGGCCAGCACGCTTTCACTGCTCGTGCCGCTGAGCACGCAGATGGTGCGGCCAGCGAGGTCGTTCAGATCACTGATGCCGGAAGCCACGGGCACCAGCAGGCCGCCACCATCGAAGAACACCACCGGAGCGAAGCTGAGGCCATTGCCGCCGGGGGCATCGCGGCCCAGGGTGACGGTGGTGTTGCGGGAGAGCAGATCCACCTCGCCGCTGGCCAGGGCGGCGAAGCGATCGGTGGTGGTGAGGGGGCGCAGCTCAAGCTTGCTGGCATCGCCGAGCACGGCGGCGGCCACGGCCCGGCAGATGTCCACATCAAGGCCGCCATAACCGCCATCGGGGCGGATCACACTGAAGCCGGGCAGCTGGCCGTTGCTGCCACAGATCAGATTGTCGCGGCTGCGGATCGTCGCCATGTGAACGCTGGAGACACCCGAGCCGCCCTCGCTGGCGCAACCAGAGAGCATCAGCGCCAGCAAAGCCGGCAGCAGCGAACGGGAAGGCAGCCTCAAACCCATGCTGCCAGCAGCCATAAAGTCGAATCTTGCCATGCCTGTGGCGCCCAGCCAGCTCAAGGCAGGGCCACCAGTACGGCCCCCACTCCCATCAAGCCCACCCCCCACCACTGCAAGGGGCCGAGCTGCTCGCCCAGCCAGAACACCCCCAGCAGCGCCACCAGCACCACACTCAGCTTGTCGATCGGGGCCACACCGGATACCGGCCCCAGCTGCAGGGCGCGGAAATAGCAGAGCCAGGAGACACCGGTGGCCAGGCCGGAGAGCACCAGAAAGTTGAGGCTGCGGCGGGAAAGGTCAGGCAGGGAACGCCATTCACCGGTGACGCTCACCACCGCCGCCAGCAGCCCCAGCACCACCACGGTGCGCACGAAGGTGGCCAGATTGCTGGGAATGCCCTCCACCCCCAGCTTGGCCAGCAGGGCGGTGACGGCAGCAAACAGAGCCGCCAGCGCCGCCCAGAACTGCCAGCCGCTGAACAGTTGGGGCATGGGAGGGGGTACGGGGCGCCTCCCCATGCTGGCGCCCCAAAGCTCAGCAGGCCCCATCGGCGTCATGGGCGAAGCGGTTGTCGCGGAAAGTAAGGGCATGGCTACAGCTCTGGCTGCCCGCACCTGGATGCGAGACCATCAAGAACCCAGGCGTGAATTGCGGTGCTGCTGACAACCGGAGAGGACTGGCTTGCGAAGCTGCGCCGTCATCAACGGATACTGGCCGCGTTGCTGCTGCTGCAGGTCGTCGCCTACGGCTACTTGTTCACGGTGCCGATCTTCACGGATCACACCTTCCCGAACTCCTGGCTGTATCCCTATCCCAGCTTCAAGACCGACGGCGAAGGCCGTTGGCTGGCCGATCTGGTGATTCTGCTCCAGGGCGGCAGCGGCGTGCCATCGGTGCAGATGGCCGGGGCCGCTCTGTTGCAGGCCATCAACGGCATCCTGTTTGCCTCGCTGCTGGGCCTGCGGAGCGGCCTGGCTCTCTTTCTGCTCGGCGGCCTGATCTGCCTCCATCCCGCCTTCCTCGACTATTACTCCTTCGCGGCTGATCACCTCTCCTTCGTGCTCGGTGACAGCTTCGCCCTGCTGGCGGCTTGGCTGCTGCTGAGCCGGCGCAGCGCGGCCTTCCGCCTCGGCGGCGCCGCCCTGCTGAACCTGCTGGCCCTGGGGCTGTATGGGCCCAAGATCTCCCTGGTGCTGCTGCTGGCGCTGCTGGTGATCGTGCTGCGCCTGGTCAATGCTGAGCCGGCAGAGGCTGGCCAGCGGAGCCCGGTCGGCAGACTCCTGCTGGGGGAGATCGGCGTCGTGGGCGGCTCGCTGCTGCTGACCGTGCTGGCGTTCGGACTGAGCGCCAAGCTGCTGATCCGCCATCCGATCCTGCCGGGAGCCCATCTCAATTCGCTGGCGGAGATGGCCACAGCCGTGGTCGAGTCCTATGGCCAATGCCTGCGCTATCTGAGCGGCATGGCCGGCCTGCCGGCCGGTGCCCTGCAGCTGCTACCCCTGCTGATCGTGCTGCTCGGACTGCTGGGCCTGGCGACACGGCTGAGACGGCTCCGCTGGCCGCAGCGGACCGTGGTGGTTGTCGCTCTGCTGCTGCTGCCGGTGGCCCTGAACGGAGCCGCGATCATCAACAACGCCGCTCCGGGCGATCGGGGCCGCTTCGTGGCCGCTTACGCCTACGCGCTCGTCTTCTTTCTGGCCCAGGCCCTGCGCCTTCCCAGGCTGCGGCGGCCAACACTGGCCCTGGCCGGAGTGGTGCTGTGGTTCTTTCTCTGCCTGGCGATGCAGCAAGCCAATGCCGCCCAGTTCAAAAGCAGCTACGACCTCTCGATGATCAACCGGATCCTGACGCGGTTGGAACCCCTGATCACAACGACCTCCGACCAGCCCCAGCAGCCGGTGTTGATCGTGGGGCGCTACCCGGCTTTTGCCCTCGATCCCTATGTGCGCTGGCCGGGCAGCATCGACACCCCGCACTTGTTGGCCTGCGACACCTTCGCTCCCTATCGGCAGACGGAGATGCTCAACTACCTGCTGGGACGATCGCTGCTACGGCGACCCACGGCCATCGAGATCAACCACGCCCTTCCCCAGCTCAGGCAGGCCCCGGCCTGGCCGGCCCCGGAGTCGGTGTTCCGCGACGGCCGCACCATCGTCGTCACCCTCGAGCCCTGGCGGGCCGAGGTGCCGATGACCTGGGCTGGGACGCCCTGAACCGCCGCTGCAGGATTGCCCCCTGGTCGGCGCCGGGGAGCTCAGGCCGCCTCATCGGCGTCATGGGCGAAGCGGTTGTAGAGGAAATCAAGGGCGCTGTTGCGCAGCTCGTAATAGCGGGGATCCTCCATGATGTCCTCGCGGCTGCGGGGCCGCGG
>CAIZOZ010000067.1 GCA_903934745.1 uncultured cyanobacterium | reverse complement strand
GCTCCAGCGGTCACGCACGTGCAGCAGCAGGGCATTGGCGCTGGTGCGCAGACTCGTGACGTAGTAACGGGTCTCGTCGGTTGGCTTGCCATCGCGGATGCCCTTGCCGCGCACGGCGATCACCGTGGCGCTGCCAGGCCAGTTCTCCACCACCCACTCCGGAGCCGGCATCGCCCTCAGCGTCCAGGTGATGTCCCGGCCGTGTTTGCGCTCGCGCTTGCTGGCCTGCAGCGGTGCCTTTCTGCCGTAGGTCAAGCGATCCTTGATCACCTGAAAGCCCTTGTGGCGGCTATGTTTGACGGCAATCAGGAAGTCGGAGCCCCGCTGTTCGAGGTAGAGGAAAAAGGGCGGTTTGCATGCAACGCGTCCGCCTGGACCAGCAGCCCCTCGAGCTCCACGCGATCCAGCAGCAGGCGCAGCGCCGAGATCTCACCACCGGCATCGGTGGCGTAGGTGCTCTGGGCGATGGCCACACCCAGGCTGTTGGAGTAGAGGCTCACCTCGGCGATAAAACGCGCTGTGCCGGAAGCGGTTTCATCGATCGAGCTCCGCAGGGTTTTGCCATCACAGACCAGGGTGTCGACGGTCTCTGTCACGCCGGGCTGGGCCGCCATCCACTGCTGCAGCAGGCCCTCAAATCCCTCCACATCCAGCTGAGCCAGCAGCAGCCGAAACGTGGAATCCGACGGCGGCTTGGCGACATGAGTGCCGAGCAGCTCATTGAGGGTCTTGCGGTGGCGTTTGGCAAAACGCTCCATGCCCATCAGTGAACCCTGGCCGCTCAGGATCGAAAGGATCGCCACCAGCAGCATCCACCACTGCGGAAAGCGGATCCCCCGGCGCATCCGGCAATCCGGCAATGCCTTGAGGAAGCTGATCAGATCGCTTGCAGCAGCGGGGGGCTGGAGCGGCGAGGCCAACGGACGGGAGCGAGTCCTGCGCACCAAATCGGAGCTGGCAGCGGCGCGCCAGCGCTACTGGGACAGACTACTAATGGGCCCTGGTTATTCATAACCTGTTGGTGCTTGGTGAAGCGGCCCGATGCTTGCCTGCTTCGAGCAAAGAGAATCATCCAGGCATCGACTGGATCGCGATCAATGGTTTGCACAATCGGATCGCCCATGAATACTTCGGCCTCAGCCTTTCGGTGATCTGGGAGATTGTGCAGACGGATCTGCCACACCTTGAGAAGCAGCTGGCGGCTTGGAATGTTGCCGATGTATGAATCCTCTGCCGCAAGCCGTCTCACAGTCAAGGCTTTCCCTGGGTCACTGATCTTCCGCACGCCGAAGGCCATCTGCAGATTCTTTGGTCTCCTCCCATGGCTCTGATCACAGAAGACCATCTGGAGCAGCAGTGCCTTGCGTGGTTCCAGGACCTGGGATACACCCACGTCTTCGCCCCCCAACTCGACAGCGACGGCAGCTCACCTGAACGCACCGACTTCAGGCAGGTCATCCTCACTGGTCGTTTGCGCTCAGCACTCCAGCGCCTGAACCCAGAAGTTCCACCAGGCACCATCGAATCAGCGGTGCTCCAACTGGCAAATCCCAATGTGCCTGGTCTGCTGGCCTCCAACCGCAACTTCCACCGTTGGATGACCCAGGGATTACCCATCACTTATATGGAGGGGAACCAGCAGGTGGGCATCCGCCTCAAGGTGATTGGCTATGACGACCCTGCCTCTAACGACTGGTTGGTGGTGAACCAGATGGCGATCCAGGGCAGCAAGCACAACCGCCGCCCTGATGTGGTGGTCTACGTCAACGGTCTGCCGCTGGCGGTACTTGAACTCAAGAACCCCTCCGATGAGAAGGCCGACATCTGGGCAGCATTCAACCAACTCCAGACCTACAAGAGAGACATTCCCGACCTGTTCACGCCCAATGTGCTGCTGGTGATCAGCGATGGCATTCAGGCACGGGTGGGATCCTTGAGTGCTGATCGGGAACGGTTCCAGCGGTGGCGCACCATCGAAGGCGAGAACCATCTCGATCCGCTGGGTGCTCACCGTGATCTGGAGACCCTGGTGCGGGGCATCTTCGACCAGGGGCGACTACTGGAGTTCGTTCGTCGTTTTTGTCTGTTTGAGGAAGACGGGCAGATCATCAAGAAAATTGCTGCCTACCACCAGTTCCACGCCGTCAGAACAGCAGTCGAGCGGGTGGTGGCAGCAAGCAGACCTGATGGCGACAAGAAAGGTGGCGTCGTCTGGCATACCCAAGGAGCAGGCAAGAGCATTGAGATGGCGTGTCTGTCGGG
>CAIZOZ010000066.1 GCA_903934745.1 uncultured cyanobacterium | reverse complement strand
TGGCCGCCGGAACGTGGCCATCTTCGTGTCAGCGCTGATCGTTGTTGTTAACCAGAACATAGGCCGGGGTTAGAGAACCAGAATCGATCATCTCCTCAGACTCGGCGGTGGACTCACGGATCAGATCAGCCACAATGGCACCATCAAAAGAGAAGCGACCGGGACCGAGCAGCAGCAGAGCCACACTGCCGCCCAGATACAGCACCACGAGCTCAAGCACGTAGATGTTGAAGCCGGCCGTGAGGATGTGCTGGTAGGCCGCCACCGTCATGGTGCCGGTGATCGCCAGAGCGCCGAGTGGCGAAAGCAGCCCCAGAATCAGCAGCCAGCTGCCGATCAGCTCGGAGAAGCCAGCCGCGTAGGCAAAGAACAGGGGAAAGGGTAAATGCAGTGAGGCCACATAGGTGGAAGCAAACTGCTGCGGATCAGCAAGTTTCTCCTGGCCATGGTGAATCATCATCACGCCGATGGCCAGGCGCAGCAGCAGCAGTCCGAGATTCGCCAGCCAGCCTTCGCGCAACACATAGGCACCGAGAGCCTGATGGATCCGGCCGCTGCCACCCAGCAGGCTCAACCAGGCTGGGGCAGCAGAAACAGTGGTGACAGGGAGCGGCTCAGCACGACTGAGCACAACGAACCAAAGGGCCATGCCGGCGGCCAGGAAACCGGCAAACAGCTCCAGAAACAGAGAAGTGGTCATGGCAAGGAGTGCGACCAGGCCATCCTGGCAAGCCGCGTAACGAAACGTGAAGCGACTCTCAGCCTTGAGGTACTCCACCCCAGGCGGCCGCATCAAACCCCGTCCAGCTGCTGCCGCTGGGCCACAGCCAGCTCCAACTGGTCGATCCTCTGGTTGGGAGGGCCCCAGAGCTCCACCAGCAAGGGCGCCTTGTGGTTGGGCATCACAGCAAAGAGCCCATCGCGATAAATCTGCTTGAAAATCGCATCCACGTCATCGCGATAGGCATGATCAACGGGGCGGATGCCATCGGCCTCCATCGCCACCGGCCAGCGCTCACTCTTGGGCACGAAGGCCAGGATGTCGAGATGGTCGAGGGATTCGCGAACGGCCGGAAGCATCGACTCAATGAAAGACTGATCGATGTCGGTTTTGCCCTGATTCGCGGTGTACTGGGAATAGGCGAGGTAATCCACCGGCGAGCGATCGAAGATCACGGTCTCGTCCGAATTGGCATAGCGATGCACCCGGCTGATGCAGTAGTAGAGCTGAATGCCATTCTGCAACCGAGTGGAGGCTTCGCGGAAGCGAATTTCATAGGGTCCATGGAGCCCCAGGGCGCGATAGGGCTCCTCCTCCCGCCGGTAGTTGCCATGGGTTTCAACCCACTGATGGACAAGGGTGGATTTGCCGAGGGAATGGGATCCAGTGATGGCAATGCGCATGGACGATTTTTGCGGGCCTGCAGCATGACGCAGAACGTGCCCCTGACGGGAGTCTGTTGCCGGCGGTAGGCGGGTAGATGGCTTTAACCGGGCAACACTGGCAGCAGCCCATCCGCGCCAAGGCCGGCAAGGGCGAGCTGAACAGGGCGCGGGGGGGGCATCCAGCCACAAGGTTGGGAAGTTTCGATGGCGGCGACGGAGTGGACCGCTTCAGCTGGCTACCCCAGCTGCTCCTGCAACAAAATCCCAAAGCAATGCAGGAGTTCGGATGATTGCATGGTTTGGTTGACCAGCTTCCGACGCTCAGGCTGGATCAATCCCGGCTGTGTCAAAGCAGTCCGAGCCGCCGAGCGGAGCAGCACCCTCGGCTGCGGCTCCGCCCAGCGGACGAAACGTCAGGGTCAGCGCTGACCGAACAATTCCTCCCAGCTGGGACAATTGCCAGCGCCATCCAGGCGTTTGGGCCTGGCATTCACAGGGCAACTGGGGTAAGCGGAAGCCGTGGTTCGGTTCAGGGACGACCGATTGGAACTGGCTGCAGCGTGGGTTGATTTGGCCGAAGCGGCATTACTGCCCTGGGTCATGGTCGTGGGCAAAAAACGAAGCAAGAGATTGGTCATGGACACACTCAGAGATATGGATGGCGCACCGGTCTTGGCCCCCAATCCCGTTGGGGACATCACACAGGGGCCGCTGCTTGGACTGAAGGCCGCCCTCGGAAGCGCTGGGGTGGGCACGGTGCTGTGGAACGTCTCGTTTAAGAGAGATCGCTCCGATGGGCCGGAATGGCGGGCTGTCGACCCGTCGGCTTCTTCCGGACTCAAGCACCATAGACCAAAGCATGAGCCTGCACCGCTGCCGATCGAGCGGGTTCCCTCTGGCCATCCGCGGCGGGAGCCGGCAATCAAGGGGCTGCGCTGGAGCGGAATCTGAACGAGAAACTGGGCTGGGCTGGGGCTGGTTCCTGATCAGCTCGAGGCCTCAGAACTGGGCAGCGAGCGGAATGGCGGGCTCTCGGCGTACCAGCCAGACAATCCAGGCAGACAGCAGAGCACTGAAATAACACCACACGGAGGCGAAGGCATGGTGAGCGAACCAGTCCGCCGCCAGGCCCGACGCCAACAGCCCCAGGGAATACAACCTCAGCCGTGGCGAGGGGATCAACAACCAGGGCACAATGATCAGCACCGCATACACACCACGACCGATCTGCCCCCCGACGTTGCTGAGCAACAGTCGGGCGCTGTAGACGATCGAGTCCCCCTGAACCGTGGTGATCAGGCGGTCCGGCTCGAACAGCAAGGGCAGCCACAGGCCCAGACCCAGCAACAGACCAATCAGCCAGAAGGTGCGCAGGAGCTTCTGGCGCCAGGGGCTGAGACGCCCCCTGGCGATGACCAGGGCCACCCAGGGGATCCAGCTGGGCCAGAGCGCAAAGGCAAAAAACAGGTAGGCCACCGCCAGGGGCCAGACGGAAGCAGAGGCAGAGCCGGATTCCAGCTGCAGCCAGAGGCAGCCCTCAAGGGCCTGCTGCAGGCCAAAAAACACGGGCATGATCGCCAGCGGCAGCAGCTCCGGCCTGGCACGGCGACGGGTCTGCTGGATCGCGAGGGCACCCAGCGGCAGCAGCACCGCCGCCGCCGAGAAACTGGCCGTGCTCGAGAAACAGATTGGCCCGGCCTCCAGGCTGCTGAACCGAAACCCTAAGCAAAAAACAGCCATCGCGCTGCGGATGGATTCTAGGAAACGATCAGGGAACAGCCTTCAGCTTGCCAACAAAAAACCCCTCTCCGCAGAGAGGGGCTTGATCCAGCCGAAGCCGGTGGGGGATTCCTGAATGTAAAACCAGCGCAGCTGGTCAGCCGATCGAAGGAGCGGTCAGCGCCACGGGGGTGGC
>CAIZOZ010000065.1 GCA_903934745.1 uncultured cyanobacterium | reverse complement strand
CCGGCGTCTTCATCGCCGTCGACCAAGTCTTGAGGTTGCGCAGCTTCGGCCAGCCGTGACGGATGAAGGCCAGCCCCACGAACAGCCGCAGCACCAGCAGGCCAACGCCCGCCGCCAGGGAGGGGCCCGTGGGCACAAGCAACGAGATGATCACAAGACCCATCAGCGAGTGGTGGAGTGTGGTGGCTTGCCGGCCGGAGCAGGCGATACCGCGGCGGGGAGCCATCATGCGGTGCAAGGGTTCCCGCCACCTCCCCCCAGCCGACACCATGACCCCAAGCACTGCTGCCCTGCCGTCCCCGGGATGCAGTGCCCCCCTGGGGGCCACGCTCAGCGAGGGCGGCGTCAACTTCAGCCTTTACGCGCGCCGGGCCACAGCGGTGGAGCTCTGCCTGTTCGAAAGCGCCAGCGACGCCGTGCCAATCCACCGCGTCGTCCTCGACCCCGCCCGGCACCGCACCGGCGACTACTGGCATTGCCGGCTCGAAGGCCTCAGACCTGGTCAGCTCTACGGCTGGCGAGTGGAGGGGCCGCAGCAGCCGGAACTGGGTCTGCGCTTCGATCCAGCCAACCTGCTGCTCGATCCCCATGGGCTCGCCCTGGCGGTGCCGCCGGGCTATGGACGAGCCCCGGGGCGCAGCAGCGCCGGCGACTGGGGTACCGCGATGAAAAGTGTGGTGGCCGATCCGCTCGCCTACGACTGGGAGGGGGATCGCCCCCTGCGCCGGCCAGCCCGCGAGTCCGTGATCTACGAGCTGCATGTGCGCGGCTTCACCGCCCACCCCAGCGCCGGGCTGCCAGCGGAGCAGGCCGGCACCTACCGCGGTCTGATCAGCAAGATCCCCTACCTGCAGGATCTGGGGATCACGGCGGTGGAACTGCTGCCGGTGTTCGCCTTCGATCCGCTCGCAGCTCCCAGCGGCCATCGCAACTACTGGGGCTACCAGCCCGTCTCCTTCTTTGCGCCTCACCCTGGCTATGCCTGCAGCAGCGATCCGCTGGCGGTGATCGATGAGTTCCGCGATCTGGTCAAGGCCCTGCACCGTGCCGGCATCGAGGTGATCCTGGATGTGGTGTTCAACCACACCGCCGAAGGCGACGCCGAGGGCCCGGCTTTTTGTTTCCGTGGTCTGGCGGATGGCGACTACTACCTGCAGGCCGACGATGGCAGCTACATCGACGACACCGGCTGCGGCAACACCTTCAACGCCAATCACCCGGCCGTACGGCGCCTGATCCGCCAGAGCCTGCGCCACTGGGTGCAGCATCTGCATGTGGATGGCTTTCGCTTCGATCTGGCCTCGGTGCTGGACCGGGACCAGAACGGCAAGCCCACGCCCCTCTCGCCGATTCTCTGGGACATCGACACCGATCCAGTGCTGGCCGGCACCAAGCTGATCGCCGAGGCCTGGGATGCCGCCGGCCTCTACCAGGTGGGCAGCTTCGTCGGCGACAACTGGCAGGAGTGGAACGGCCGCTTCCGCGACGACGTGCGCCGCTTCATCAAGGGCGATGGGGGCCTGGCGGCCAGCGTCAGCCAGCGGCTGATCGGCAGCCCCGACATCTACGGCCACAAGCAGCGCGAAGCCGAAGCGAGCGTCAACTTCATCACCTGCCACGACGGCTTCACCCTGGCCGACCTGGTGAGCTACGACAGCAAGCACAACGAGGCCAACGGCGAGGACAATCGCGACGGCAGTGACGACAACGCCAGCTGGAACTGCGGCGTCGAAGGCGCCACGGACGATCCAGACGTGCTGGCCCTACGGGCCCGCCAGAGCCGCAACCTGCTGGCCTTCCTGTTGCTCTCCATCGGCACACCGATGCTGGCGATGGGCGATGAGATCGGCCGCAGCCAGCAGGGCAACAACAACGCCTATGCCCAGGACAGCCCCCTCAGCTGGCTGGACTGGACGCTGCTGGAGCGCAACGCCGACCTGCATCGCTTCGTACGCGAGCTGATCGCCTACCGCCGCCGCCGCGATGTGGTGATCAACGAACGCAGCCTCAGCCTCAGCGACCTGGTGCAGCGCCATCAGCTGAGCTGGCATGGCGTCGAGCCGAACCAGCCCGACTGGAGCGAGTCCTCCCGCTCCTTCGCCGTGACGATCACCAGCATCGACCACCAATTCCGCTGGCACGCCATGGTCAACGCCTGGTGGGAACCGCTGAGCTTCCGGCTGCCCGCCGCCGATGGTGGCCAGCGGCACTGGCACCGCTGGATCGACACCTCCCTGGCCAGCCCAGACGACATCGTGCCCTGGGTCAGTGCCCCGGTGCTGGAGGGGGACACCTACACCGTGGGGCCGCGCTCGATCGTGGCGCTAGTCGTGGGACTCGCCGGCACCAACACCTCAGCGCCGTGAGCCCAGGCGGCCAGGCCAGCAAGACGCCTTTTGCGGCCATGCCTAGCGAGGCGCGAACACTGGTCAGCGTCCGCAAATAAATGACAGCAACTCCTTCAAGCCATCGAATAAAGTCAGGCGTATTTATCAAAATTCCGGCAGGAGCTCCTTGTGACCAACACCAATCCATACTCCGGTCAATTGCTTACCAACTTCCTGAAAGGAAAGGTGGCGATCGTGACAGGAGGCAACAGTGGCATCGGTAAAGCCATCGTACAGACCCTGGCCGAACTGGGCGCCAAAGTCATCATCGACTACCGTTCCCATCCCGAGGCGACAGAAGAGCTGGAGCAGGAAATCGGCAGCTACGGTGGCGCCAGTTTCGGAGTCCAAGCTGACGTCTCAAAACTGGACGACCTGCAGCGCCTGATTGACGCAGCCGTAGCGCAATACGGCAGGCTTGACGTCATGGTCAACAACGCAGGCGTAGAGACACGCACCTCCATCCTCGACACCACCCCCGAGCAGTACGACAAGGTCCTGGATATCAATCTCCGCGGCGTCTTCTTTGCCACGCAATATGCAGCCAAACAGATGATCAGCCAGGGCGGAGGCGGAAGAATCATCAACATTTCCTCTGTGCATGAGGATTGGCCGATGCCGAATAATACCGCCTACTGTCTCTCCAAAGGAGGCATGCGCATGCTGACCCGGACCGCCGCACTCGAACTGGCGCCACACGGCATCACGATGGTCAATGTTGGCCCGGGAGCTGTAGCGACGCCGATCAACGATTCGACCCTCCACAACCCTGAATTACTGGCCAAGCTGAACGCCGCCATTCCCATGGGCAGGATGGCCCAGCCCGAGGAAATTGCCTCGGTTGTCGGTTTCCTGGCCAGCGATGCGGCCAGTTACATCACCGCCACCACCATCTTCGCGGATGGCGGCATCATGCAAAGCAGCCCGGGCCTCTGAACCCATGCTGTCTCCGCAAGCAACCCAGCCCCCAGTCCAGGACGACCACAGCAGGGAGCAGAAGATTCTGCTCCTGGCCGGTGTCATGCAGGGTGTGGCCCTGGTGACATTCCCAGCCATCAGCACCGTTCTCACCGGAAGTGATGGCTTTGGGCTCTCCAGTAGTTCCTATGGCTTGATCTTTCTGCCCCAGGTGATTGCCGCCATCACCTCGTCGT
>CAIZOZ010000064.1 GCA_903934745.1 uncultured cyanobacterium | reverse complement strand
CTTGATCAGGTGCGCCGGGAAGTGGTTCAGCGCTACGACCTCAAGGATTCGAAGACGGAGATCGATCTGGAGGAGGCCAGCCTGACGATCACCACCGCCAGCGACATGACCCTCGATGCAGTGGCCGATGTACTGCGCCAGAAGCTCACCAAACGCAACCTTTCGCTCAAGATCCTCGACTTCCAGACCGCCGAACCGGTGGGCGGCAATCGGGTCCAGCAACTGGTGAAACTGCGCAAGGGGCTCAGCCAGGAGCTGGCCAAGCAGCTCTCCAAAAAGGTGCGCGACGAGCTCAAGAAGGTGACCGTGGCCATCCAGGGCGACACCCTGCGGGTGACCGGCAAGAACAAGGATGATCTCCAGCAGGTGATCCAGCTGCTCAAGGGCGAAGATCTGGAGGTGCCGCTGCAGTTCGAGAACTACCGCTGAGGGCCGTCGTCCACAGCGCCGTGAGGGGCTGATGGGTGCCCTTCAAGGGCGAAAGTACGTGGGGAACCGCCGCAGCTGTGAGCCTCCTTGATGGAGCTACAGAGCACCTACTGGACGATGGGCCTGGGGTGGGCTCTGCCCTGGGACCAGTGGCTGCGTACGCGCCAGTGTCGGCCCGCCGATCAAACTGGCGAGGCTGATCGACCGGGGATGAGGTGCTGGGTGCAGCGCGGGACGGGGACCAGGAAGGAGCAGGACCAGAGGCGGGCCTGAGGGGGAAGGCGCAGCCCCCAGCAAACCAAGGTTGGTGCTTCTGGATCGATCGCGGCGGCACCTTCACCGATCTGGTGGGACGATCGCCCGAGGGCCGGCTGGTGGTGCGCAAGCTGCTGTCGGTGCAGCCGGAGCGGGCCGGTGATCCGGCGATCCGGGCACTGAAAGAAGTGCTGCAGCTGGATCCGCAGCAGCCGCTGCCGCCGGGGCTGGTGGAGGAGGTGCGCCTCGGCACCACCGTGGCCACCAATGCGTTGCTGGAGCGACAGCTGGAGCCGGTGCTGCTGCTGGTCAACAGCGGCTTTGCCGATCTGCCCGCCATCGGCGATCAACACCGCCCGGACATCTTCGCCCTGCGGATCGAACGACCCGAGCCTCTGCCGATGCGGGTGATCGAGGTGGAGGCGCGCCTGGCCGCCGATGGCGCCGAACTGGTGCCGCTGCTGCTGGGGGGCAAGCTTGAACGCGAGCTGCGCCAGGCCCGCTCCGATGGCTACCACAGCGTTGCCGTTGCCCTGCTGCACAGCTACCGCCATCCGGCCCATGAGCGGGCCCTGGGCCCCTGGCTCGAGCAGCTCGGCTTCGGCTCGGTGCTGCTCTCCCACCAGCTCAGCCGCCAGAGCCGAATCGTGCCCCGACTGGAAACCACCGTGGTGGAGGCGGCAGTCCGCCCCACCCTGGAGCGCTACCTGGCCGAGGTGAAAGCCGCCCTGGGTGCCTCGACGCGCCTGCGGGTGATGACCTCCAGCGGCGCTCTGCAGGCGCCGGCCCAGCTGCAGGCCAAGGACACGATCCTCTCCGGCCCGGCCGGCGGCATGGTGGGAGCCGTGGCCGCGGCCCAGGCGGCGGGCTATGGCGATCGGCCTGTCCTGGGCTTCGACATGGGCGGCACCTCCACCGATGTGTTCCATTTCGATGGCTCCAGGGGTGAGGACGCCTGGGAGCGCACCGCCTTGACCCAGATCGCCGGGCTGCAGGTGCAGGCGGCGATGCTGCCGATCCACACGGTGGCGGCAGGTGGAGGCTCGGTGTTGCGGGGCGAAGGCCAGCGCTTGCTGGTGGGGCCCCACTCCGCCGGCGCCGATCCCGGCCCGGCCTGTTATCGCCGCGGCGGCCCGCTGACCGTGACCGACGCCAACCTGCTGCTGGGCCGCCTGCCCGAGGGGGCGCTGCCGTCTGTCTTCGGCCCCCGGGGCGACCAGAGCGCCGATGCCGTGGTGGTGCGGCAGCGCTTCGAGGAGCTGGCGGCAGCCCTGGACCAGAGGGCCACCGATGCGGACCCGCTGGCACTGGAACGGCTGGCCCAGGGAGCCCTGACGATCGCCAATGAGCGGATGGCGGAGGCGATCCGGCGCATCTCGATTCAACGGGGTCATGACATCCGCGGTGCCGTGCTGGTTTGCTTCGGCGGGGCCGGCGGCCAGCACGGCTGTGCCCTGGCCACCACGCTCGGCATCGAGCGGGTGCTGATCCATCCGCTCGCCGGCGTGCTCTCCGCCTGGGGTATCGGCCTAGCCCGCCAGAGTCAGAGGGTCGAGCGCTGCCTGCGCCAACCCCTCGAAGCCGTGCGCCGTGCCGCACTGGTGGCCTGCATTGAAGCGCTCAGCGCCGAAGCCCGTGACGCCCTGGAGCGCGCCGGCGATCTGGCTGCCGGCAGCCGGGTGCGGCGCCAGCTGCGGCTGGAACTGCGTTGTGCGGCCAGCGAGGGCGGCCTGGAGCTGAGCCCGACGGAGGCCTTGTGGCTGAGCTGGCTGGCCGCAGCCGATCGCGCCGAAGCGCCCGGCGCCGACTCCCAGCTGCTGGCGCCGCTGCGGGCTGAGTTCGAGGCCCTGCATCGCCGCCGCTTCGGCTATGCGGTGCCCGGGGAGCCGCTGGTGCTGGAGCGGGTTGAGGTGGAACTGGTCGCCGAACCCGCTGCGGCCACCGCGGCCCCGGCAGCCCCCCAGGAGATCGAGGCCGATCCCGGCGCCACGCCGGAGCCACCGTCCACCACTCGCCTCTGCCTGCCCGACGGCGAGGGGATGACCTGGCGCAACGTGCCGCTATGGCAGCGCGAGCAGCTGGGGCCGGGGCAGAGCCTGGAGGGGCCCGCCCTGGTGGTGGAAACCACCGGAGCCACGGTGCTCGAACCCGGCTGGCGTGCCCGGGTGCTGCCGCGTGGTGAGCTGCTGCTGGAACGCGTGGCGCCATCGCCGGGACATGGCGCTGGCGATACCGCGCTCCGCGCCAGCGGCCGGGATGTCTCCGCCCCCAAGGAAACGGCCAAAGCCTGGCCCACACCGAAGACGCCGCCGCTGGATCTGGGGCTGCTCCCTGCCGATCCGGTGACCCTGGAGCTCTACAACCACCGCTTCGCCGCCATCGCCGAGCAGATGGGCGTGCGGCTGCAGCAGAGCAGCCGTTCGGTGAACATCCGCGAACGGCTCGATTTCTCCTGCGCCCTGTTTGATGGCTGCGGCCGCCTGGTGGCCAATGCCCCCCACATCCCCGTGCACCTGGGCTCGATGGGGGAAAGCGTGGTGGCCCTGATGGCCGCCGTGGCCCGGGGCTCGCTGCCGCCCCTCGGGCCAGGCGATGCCGTGGCCGCCAACAACCCCTACAACGGCGGCACCCACCTGCCCGACATCACCGTGATCTCGCCGGTGTTCGCCGCTGGCGACGGGCTGGAGCAGCGCGAGGCTTCAGCCGCTGCAGCCCCGCCCCTGTTCTATGTGGCCTGCCGCGGCCACCACGCCGATGTGGGCGGTATCACGCCCGGATCGATGCCCCCCTTCAGCCACACCATCTACGAGGAGGGCCTGCTGCTCGACAACGTGCCGCTGATCAGCGGCGGGCAGTTCGATGCGGCCGCCTGGCGACAGCGACTCCTGGCGGGTTGTCATCCGGTGCGCAACCCCGACCAGCTGCTCGCCGATCTTCAGGCCCAGGTGGCCGCCAACCAGCTGGGAATCGCGGAGCTGCAGCGGCTGCTGAGCCGCCAGGGCGTGGCTGAAGTGCGGGCCTACATGGCCCATGGCCAGAGCCATGCCGCCGAGGCCGTCCGGAGTGTGATCGATCAGCTCCGCGATGGCGCCTGGAGCGTTGAGCTCGACGCTGGCGCGCGGATTCAGGTGGCGGTGCGGATCGACCGGAGTCGCCGCCGGGTGCTGGTGGACTTCAGCGGCACCTCCCCCCAGCAGAGCGGCAATGGCAATGCGCCGCTGGCGATCACCAAGTCGGCCGTGCTCTACGTGTTTCGCTGCCTGGTGGGCCAGGCGATTCCGCTCAATGCCGGCTGTTTTGAGCCGATCGACCTGGTGGTGCCACCGGCCAGCCTGCTCTGGCCCGATCCACCGGCCGCGGTGGTGGCGGGCAACGTCGAAACCTCCCAGGCCGTGGTCAATGCCCTGTTCGGCGCCCTGGGGGTGATGGCGGCCGCCCAGGGAACGAGGAACCATCTCAGCTTCGGCAACGAGCGCTGCCAGTACTACGAAACCATCTGCGGCGGCACCGGCGCCGGCGGGCTGGCCGATGGCAGTGGTTTTGCCGGCGCCAGTGCGGTGCAGAGCCACATGACCAACTCGCGGATCACCGACCCCGAGATCCTGGAGGATCGCTTTCCAGTGCGGCTCGAACGGTTCGCGATCCGCCGCGGCAGTGGCGGCGCAGGCCGCTGGCCCGGCGGCGATGGGGTGGTGCGCTGGCTGCGCTTTCTCGAACCGATGACTGCGGCGATCCTCTCGGGATCCCGCCGCGTGGCCCCCTTCGGCCTCGCCGGCGGCAGCGCCGGCCAGACGGGTCAGAACAGCCTCTGCCACGCCGATGGCCGTACCGAAAACCT
>CAIZOZ010000063.1 GCA_903934745.1 uncultured cyanobacterium | reverse complement strand
GCAGTTTCGAGGGCTGGAACACCGCCGATGCCCGCGCCGGCGAGCCAGCGGAACGCCGCTTCGACCTCGACCAGGTGCTGCGCGAACGCAGCCTCGATCTCGGGGTGCCGGTGGTGGCCCAGCTGCCGATCGGCCACCACGTGGGCAATGCGGCCCTGCCCCTTGGCGTGGGGGCGCGCCTCGACGGCGATCGGGGCCAGCTCAGCCTGCTGCTCTAGGGAGCCGGATCCGGAGGGGGTGAGGGCACGGTGCGGGCGTTGCCGTCGCGGATGGCGTGGTAGCCGGGCGACATGATCTCGACATCGGCTGCCGCAAAACTGTCCTGAATCGCTGCCAACAAGGCCGAGAGGGTCTCGCGATAGCGATCCACCTCCCGCACATGGGCGTTGAGTTCATAACTGATGTGGAAATCGTTGAGCGCGGTCTGCAGCACCAGGGGCTCCGGATCGGAGACAATCCCGTCCGTGCTGCGGGCCGCCTGCAGCAGCAGCGCCTGCACCTGCCGCCAGGGCACGTCGTAGCCGATGGTGACCGTGGTGGCGACGGCCACCGGCCGCTGGATCTCCCGGCGCGAGAAGCTGAAATTGATGATTGAAGAGGTGATCACCGTGGCATTGGGGATGCTCACCAGCTCATCGCGAGGGGTCTGGATGCGGGTCACCAACAGGTCGCGATCCTGCACCTTCCCCACCACGCCGTTGATCTCCACCCGATCCCCTTCCTGAAAGGCACGGGTATAAATCAACATCAAGCCACTGATCACATTGGTGGCCACGGCACTGGATCCGAGGGCCGCCAGCACCCCCACGAACAGCCCGGCCCCCTGAAACACCTTGCTGCCGGAGCCGGGCACATAGGGGAAGGCGATCACCAGGCCCGCCATCAGGATCGCCGCTGACACCAGCCGGCCCGTGGGCTTCGCCCACTCCGAATAAAATCCCGGAAACTGCAGCCGGCCCCGCTCGATCGCCTGGAACCAGGCCGTGCAACCCTGCATCGCCAGACGGGTAAGGGCCAGGATCAACAGGATCGTCAGCAGGCTGGGGATCGCGGCGAACAGCCCGTTCAGCAGGCGCTCCAACACCCCCAACAGGTGCGAACGCAAACCCTCGGCGATCACCTGGGTGGGCGGAAACAAACCGAGCAGCAGGGGAACCAGCAGATAGCTGATCAGCAGCAGCAGGCTCCAATGCCCCAGCCGGCGCAGCAGTTGCAGGGCTTCCTGCCCCTGCTGGGAGTCGAGCACCTGGTTGCCGCCCAACCTCAGGCCCAGGCCTCCCTGGCGAGCCCGTTGATTGATCCAGGCGGCCAGCCGCAGATTGAGCCAGTTCTGGCCCCGAATCCAGAGGAGATAGATGGCCAGCACCAGCAAAGCCAGGGCCGTGCCCCGCAGCCAGCTGAGCGGCGTATGGCTGCTGCGGTACTGACGAATCGCCCCACGCAACTGATCGCGATACTGCACAGCGAGCTCGCTGCGGGAGAGCCTGAAAGCCGCCGCGGCCCGATCATCAAGGGCCAGACGGGGCTGGAAACGGCCGTCCTCTCCCACCAGACCGATCATGGTGTAAGGCGGCAGCTCACGCACCTGCAACTGCTCAGGAGCGATCGGGCTGTCCGCCAGGACCCGCAGATCTTCGGAAGCCCGCCTGGCCACCCCCGCCGGAGTCTGGGCACCGACGGCGGTACGGATCTCGATCACCGGCCGGCCCTCCAGGCTCACCCACGCCGGCACCGGCGTTGCCGGTTCCAGCGCTCCGGACCGTGCAGGCAGAGCTGGCAGACCCTGCGGTTGGCTTGGCGCGGCCTTGGCAAGAAACACAGCGGAGGCTGGCTGAGCAGCCAGTGGCACGAAGGCCGACTCAGCAACCGTGACCTGCAGAGCAAGGGCCGCCGAAGCTCCACCAGGAAGGCCGGAGCCGAGGGCCACCCCAAAGGCAGCCAAGACGACGACCAGAGCGAGAGCGGCAGGCCTGAAGAGCAAGAATCCCGACCGCCATCTCCTGAACAAAATCATCCAGGAGCCCATCATCCTCGATGGGTTGATCGTGGAGGGGGTCTTCAACTCGCCAGCACCAGGCTTCAAAACGGTCTAACCGTACGGCTGCCAGCATGCCGAAGCGAAGAACAACCAATAACCTCAGCCAGAGGAATGGCGTTGCTCGCCGGCGCTCACCAAAGGCCCCGAATGATCTGAGGCCTGGCAGGCACGATGGGGTCGTAGGTGCAGGCGGGCTCGCCCATCTCAACGCCCACGGGCTGATTGTTGGGCAAGGCCTGGGCCAGCAGCACATCGTTCGCTGAGGTTCCAGCAGCAGCGGCGACAGGGGACGCAGCCGCTGCAGCGGCAGGACAAGGCGCCATTGAGGGTGGCCCGGCAAATGCATCCTAGGACAGCGCCAGATCCGTACTGGCCGCTAGGCCGAGGATCAGCCAGGCAACAGAACCGGAGCGCAGAGTTGAGGAGGACAAGCTGAACATCGGACGAACGATTACTGGGGGCACGTGGGGACGCATGGGCCGGTCAGGCTGACGAGTGATGAAAGTCACTGGGAGCTGGGATTGGTGCCACCGCCGCCACCATCACTACTGAAAGCTCCAGCAGCAGCAGCCACGCCCACACCCACCAACACCACAGCTCCCAGGATCAGAAGCGGAGAGATCCCAGCTGCCGCCACTGGAGCCGCTGCCACGGGAGCCACAGCGGTACCTAAAGGAGTCGCAGGCGTCACGGGAGCCACAGGAGCGCCACTGCTCTGAGCGACGAGCAGGACGGGCGACTTGGCAGCCTGAGCCAGGGAATTGCCCTGAAGCCGGGCCCGATCCAGGGCATCGCTGATGGCCGGCATCGGCTTGACACCGTTGCCATTGATGCGGAACAGCTGGACCGAAGCGGCTGGCAGCGCCCGAGCGGGCAAGGTGCCCAGACCAAGGGCCAGCAGCACGGGCATGCCAACGAGCGGACGGCATACCTGTCGCACAATCCGAGTGATCGCAGAAGAGCTCGTATCGGCCTGCAGCCTGAATCCAGCCATAAAATGAAAGTCAATATGATGCAGTATAGCTGCGCGCCTGATTCTCAGTTGCGCTCCATGTGGCACCGACACATTCGGCACAGTCGCGGCCCACGGGTCCAAGCACGGGATCAGCCGCCCATCCCAGCCAGCACCGCCGCAGCGATCGTGAGATCAAAGGGGGTGGTGAGCTTGATGTTGGCCGGCGACGACGCCAACACCCGTACCGGCCAACCGAGCCGCTCAAACAGAGCCGCATCGTCGGTGACGCTCCAGCCTTCCGCCTCCGCCTGCCCATGGGCCTGCCGCAGACGGTCCACCGGAAACCCCTGGGGAGTCTGGGCGGCCCAGAGCAGGCTGCGATCGGAGGTGGCAGTGATCCTGCCCTGGTCATCCACCACCTTGATCGTGTCGCTCACCGGGGTGGCGGCGATCACCGCCTCACCGGCGTGCACCGCCGCCACGCAGCGTTCCAACAGCTCCGCGCTCACCAGGCAGCGGGCGCCGTCATGGATGAGCACCCCTTCGGCCGCCGCCGGCAGTGCCGCCAGGCCCCGTCGCACCGACTCCTGGCGCGTGTCTCCCCCCTCAATCCACTGCACGGGCCGATCGGCATCTGCCGCCGCCACGATCGCGGCAATCGGCTCGGCATCCACCGGCTGACCGACGATGCCGATCCAGCTGATGGCACCACAAGCCAGGACCGCATCCAGGGTC
>CAIZOZ010000062.1 GCA_903934745.1 uncultured cyanobacterium | reverse complement strand
AGGATCCCCCCTGGCCGATCGCTATCACCGCGCCAAAGGCAGCGAATGGGATCCCTGGGAATGGGCCCTGATGGCCAGCCGCCGCTGCCGCCTGGTGGCCGTGCGGGATCGCCTCACCGCCCGCGGCCTGCGTCGCCATCGGGTGGCGGCCTGCGCGCCGGGCAATCCGATGATGGATGGCTTCGCACCCCAACCCCCGCCGGCGCCGCTGCAGGGCCGCCCCCGCCTGCTGCTGCTGGCCGGCAGCCGCATGCCGGAGGCTCTGGGCAATCTGCAGCGGCTGCTAGCGGCCCTGCCAGAAGCGGGAAGCGGCCCGGCGCTGCATCTGCTGCTGGTCACCGGCTCCAGGCCCAGCCCCACGGAACTGGCGCCGCTGCTGGCGGCCGCAGGCTTCAAGCCGATCGACGCGGATCACAACCGGGACCGGCAGCTGGGGGCCGCGGCCGGCTGGCGGCGGGGAGAGCTGGATCTCTGGATCGGCCCTGGCCGCTTCAGCACCTGGGCCCCCTGGGGCGACCTCGGCCTGGCCACCGCCGGCACCGCCACCGAACAACTGGTGGGGCTGGGCATCGGCGCCCTCTCCCTACCCGGCCCCGGCCCCCAGTTCAAGCCAGCCTTTGCCCGGCGGCAGAGCCGCCTGTTGGGCGGTGCGGTGCAGCCCTGCCACTCACCGGCCGAGCTGCGGCAGCGGCTGCTGGCCCTGCTGGCCGACCCGGAGCAGCGGCAGCGCCTCGGCCGCAGCGGCCAGCGCCGCATGGGGCCAGCCGGCGGCAGCGAACGGCTGGCAGCCCTGATCGCCACCCAGCTGCTGGGGGGGGGATGATGGGGCGGAGGATCCCCGGTGCCCCAACGCTACCGGTCCCCCTGCCCCTCGGCCCCCACCATGCCCGCCATTCCCGACCGCCACTACAACGCAGCCTGTGGTCGTCTGGCCAGTCAGCTCGGCCTCAGCCTCGCCTCAGCCCGCCGCAAGGTCGACGTGCGCGCCGTCAAGGACGGCATCCGTGACACCGCCGGCAAGGTGGCCCTGGCCGGCCTGATGGTGGACGAAGCCCAGGCCAGTGGCGTTGATGCCGGCGCCATGCTCACGGCCCAGCTCGGCACCGTCGGCAGCGACGAGTACTTCATGACCGAAGACTGATCGCTCCGGGCCAGGCTGACTCCGGGGCGACGTCCGGATTTTCAGTGCTCGAAGATCTGGCCGAAGCGCTGACGATCGAGGCTGGCGAACACGGGCACACAACCGAAGCAGCGCTGGGCCAGCTCCCAGCGATCCTCGCGCCGCAGCATCGTCTCAAGCCGGTCGCGGGCCGGCAACAACCAGCGCACATCACCGGCGGCATAGGCGAGCTGGGTGTCGCTGAGCTCCTCCACTCGACCCCAGTCCGAGCTCTGGGCCTGCTTGTCGAGCTCCACCCCTACCAGCTCATTCACCACATCCTTGAGGCCGTGGCGGGGCGCATAGGTGCGGGCCAGACGGCTGGCGATCTTGGTGCAGAAGATTGGATCCACGGCGATGCCGAGGTTTTCCGCCAGGGCCGCCACATCGAACCGGGCGTAGTGGAACACCTTCTCGATCGCCGGATTCTCCAGCAGCTGCTGCAGCCGCGGCGCCTCGCTCTGGCCGCGGGCCAGGCGGATGCAGGTCACATGGTCGGCGTCATCGCAGATCTGCACCAGGCAGAGGCGATCGCGGCCGTGGATCAATCCCATCGCCTCGGTGTCGATCGCCAGGGCCCTGGCGCCGCCGTACAACGCCTGCCAGGCCTCGTCAAGATCGCCGTCGAACACCGCGAACCGGGCCGGTGGAACCGAGCTGCCGGCGCTGGCGGCAGCGGAACCGGCGGGAGTGGGGGCCTGAGCCATCAGGGGAGGGACAACACGAAGGCTCCACATCGTCGCCCACAGCTTTGGCCTGCAGCTGCCACCACCAGCCAGTGGCCCCAGCCAGGGGCTGGTGGCAGGGGCCGAAGACAGTGAGCGGCAGCAGTGCCAGTGCGTATGGGTGAGAATGCAGGACCCGAGCCGTCTTCGCGCCGATGTCCACCCTGGCTTCGACCCTGCTGCTCACCTTGCTGCTGGCGATCGGCCTGGTGTTCTTCCTGCGCGCCGCCAGCAAGGACCGCACCACCGTGGTGGAGGTGCATTCACCCCGACCGCCCCTGGAGGTGCTGGAGGGCCTGAGCAGCTGGCTCAGCCAGCGCGGTTGGGCGGCGGAAGGGGGAGACGCCCAGCGTCAACTGCTGCGCTACCGCGGCCAGGTGCGCTCCAGCCTGGCCCTGGCCGTGCTGCTGTCGCTGCTCGGTGCTGTTGGCGCCGCCTGTCTGGGCCTGGTGCTCTGCCAGCTGCTGCCCCAGCTGGGCTGGTGGCCCCTGCTGCTCACCCTGCTCGGCCCCGGCGCCGGCCTGATCTATCGGCGCCGGGCCGCCCGGGCCGAGATTCTCGAGCTGCGGCTGCTCACCGAAACAGACAGCGGCGCCAGCGGCAGCACCCTGCGCCTGCGCGCCCACCGCGATGAACTGATCGCCATGGAGCTGGAACTCGGCCCCCGCCTGCAGCTGGCCAGTGACGGGGCCCTGCTGACCTCCCCGATCTGAGCGGCCCATGCCTCTGCCCACCCTGCCGTGGCCTGCCCAACCCTGCAGCGGGTTGAGCGTCAGGCGCCTGCTGAACAGCCTGCAACGCAACGGGATACTGCTCGGTGGCTTCGTGCTCGCCGCCCTGGCCGGCGGCCTGGCGGCCGGGCCCGCCAACGCCCAGACGGCCTTCGACCAGCCGGGCCTGGAGCAACCTCCCAGCCCAACAGGCTGGGGCAGCCGGGCCGCCACCACTGGCATTGGCGGTAACGGCTCAACCGCTGCCCCACCGCCCGAGTTTGATCCGCTCACGGGGCCCCGCAGCCGCCTGCAGCGCGACTGGGTCGGCCGGCGCCGCGTCAGCGCCGCCACCCCGATCCTGGTGCTGGCCGGCCACGCCGACTCCCAGAACATCGGTGGCTCCGGCACCGCCGGCGAAGCGGTGGCCCGCTTCGGCGCCGCCGCGATGTACCCCGGCATCAGCGACGAGCTCTACTGGAACATGGTGATCGCCATCGAGGCGGTGACCCTGGGCCAGCAACGGGGTCTCGACATCCGCTATTACCGCCCTCCCTTTCGCACCATCGTGGATGGCAATCAGGTGGGCACCAACTGGAGCGTCGGCCGCGACCATGCCGCCAGCGGCGGCTATGCCCTGGAAATCCACTTCGACGCCTACGGCCCGGACGGGGTCGGTTCCGGCCTGATTCCGCCGGTGCACCGGCCGTTCAGCAGCATCGATGAAAGCCTGGCCCAGGAATTCGGCGGTTATCCGATGGCCTTCCGCGACGTGCTCGGCGGACCGAAACGGGGCATCGGTCTGCTGGAGATCGGCAAACTGGAAGGACGGCTGGAAGCCTCGCTGCGCGACCCCCGCAGCCGCCAGCAGGCCGTCCAGGCGATCGCCGAGCGCATCGTGCGCGCCCTGGAAATCGGCCTGGGCCGCCAGAGCACACCCACCGCCAGCAACCCAGCGACCGACAACAGCAACGACAAGCGCACGACCGCCAACCAGGGCAGCCGCAACCGCAGCACCACCAATCGCACCGCCCAGGCTCGCTGAGGCCGCTCCGGCTCTCAGCCCACCGCCTGATGGGGCCGGCAGCGCTCCTCCAGGGAGGCGTCCTCCAGCCAGTTCTGGGGCCTGGTGAACAGCTCCGTGAGCAGGGCCTCGCGGCTGCCGGGCTCGGGGCTATAGCCATACTCCCAGCGCACCAGGGGCGGCAGCGACATCAGGATCGATTCGGTGCGCCCATTGGTCTGCAGGCCGAAGATCGTGCCGCGATCAAACACCAGGTTGAACTCCACATAACGGCCACGGCGGTAGAGCTGAAAATCCCGCTCGCGCTCGCCATAGGGAAGGGCCTGGCGCCGCTCGACGATCGGCACATAACTGGGCAGGAAGGCGTTGCCACAGGCGCTGGCCAGGCGGAACAGCTGCTCCCAGTCCTGCTGGATCGGCCCCAGCCCCCGGCTGACCGCCGCCGCCGGCCCGTTCGGATCCTGCCCCTTGTAGAGGACGCCAGCGGGATCCTGGTAGTCGTAGAAGATGCCGCCGACACCGCGGGTCTCGCCCCGGTGCTTCAGGAAGAAGTATTCATCGCACCAGGGCTTGAACACCTGGAAGTAGGCCGGATCGACGCTGTCGCAGGCGCCTTTGAGGGTGCGATGAAAATGCTGGGCATCCTCCAGAAAGGGGTAGTAGGGGGTGAGATCGGCGCCACCACCGAACCACCACACCGGCCCGGCCTCGAAATAGCGGTAATTGAGATGGACTGTCGGTAGATAGGGATTACGAGGGTGCAACACCATCGAGGTGCCGGTGGCGAACCAGCGCTGCCCCTCGGCCTCCGGCCGCTGACTGAGGATCGACGGCGGCAGTTGTTCCCCCTGCACCTCCGAAAAATTGACGCCGCCCTGCTCGAAGAGGCGGCCCGCCTTCATCACCCGCGAGCGGCCACCACCACCTTCCGGCCGCTCCCAGCTCTCCTCCTGGAAGCGGCCCTCGCCGTCGAGTTGCTGAAGGCCCGCGCAGATCGAATCCTGCAGACCCAGCAGCAGCGCCCTGGCCCGGGCACGGGAATCGGCGGGAGGCATCGCCAGAGGTTCGGACGGCAGGGAGTCGGGCGACATGGGATCGGGCGAAGCCGAGGCAGCAGAGCACCTTCTCACGTTTTCAGGCCAAGGGGCCCCGGCACAAGCCCTCGAGAGCGACTGTCACGCCAGCCAGTCGCTGGCAGACCTCAACCACGGTCCTGGCCAGCTATGGCAGGAGCCACCCCAGGCTCGTGCCCCCTGCTTCAGCGTTGCCGAATCGACGACACTTCCTGGGCTTTCAGCCCGTTCTGCTGCAGGCGCTTCTGAGCGACAGGCCCCCAGGACCAGAGGGAGAGTCGGGGCTGGCCAGACTCTCCCTAGGATTCGGCCCAACCGCAGCCGCGCCGCGCCGGATGGCCCACGCCGACAGCCCTTCCGCCGACCAGGCTTCCCCCAACCAGCCTGCCGCTACACAAGCCGCCGCTTCACCGTCTTCCGCAGACGGCCTCTCCCATCACCAGGCAGCCGGGGGACGGAATGGTGATCCAACCGCCGCGGCCCTCGAAGCCCTGCTGGCCCCCATCCGCGACTCCGGCAGCGACCGCAGCCTGCTGGACCTGGGCTGGATCCGGCGGTTGCGATGCCAGGGATCCCGCGCCGTGCTCGAACTGGCCCTACCGGGCTTCGCCGCCAGTCAACAGGGCCGCATCGCCGGCGAGATCCGCACGGCGCTGCTGAGCGCCGATGGCATCGACGACGTGCAGATCGAACTGGCCCAGCCCGCCGCCCCGGCCTCCAGTGGCCCGATCGGTGGCGCCGGCCATGGCAGCGGGGGTCATGCTCATGGCCAGCTGCCCGAGCGCCAGGGCATTCCGGGAGTGGCCCGGGTGATCGCCGTCAGCAGTGGCAAGGGCGGCGTCGGCAAGAGCACGGTGGCGGTGAACCTGGCCTGCGCCCTGGCCCGCAGCGGCCTGCGGGTCGGCCTGCTGGATGCCGACATCTACGGACCCAATGCCCCCACCATGCTGGGGGTGGCCGATCGCACCCCCGAGGTGCAGGGCAGCGGCAACGACCAGATCCTCACCCCGATCGAAACCTGCGGCATCGCCATGGTGTCGATGGGCCTGCTGATTCAGGAGAACCAGCCGGTGATCTGGCGTGGCCCGATGCTCAACGGCATCATCCGCCAGTTTCTGTACCAGGTGGCCTGGGGGGAGCGGGATGTGCTGGTGGTGGATCTGCCCCCCGGCACCGGCGATGTCCAGCTGAGCCTGGCCCAGGCGGTGCCGATGGAAGGCGTGATCGTCGTCACCACGCCGCAGCAGGTGTCGCTGCAGGATGCCCGCCGCGGCCTGGCGATGTTCCTGCAGATGGGCGTGCCGGTGCTGGGGGTGGTGGAGAACATGAGTGCCTTCATCCCCCCCGATGCCCCGGAAAAGCGCTACGAGATCTTCGGCCGCGGCGGTGGCGGCCGCCTGGCCCAGGAAGCCGATGTGCCGCTGCTGGCCCAGCTGCCGCTGGAGATGCCGGTGCGGGAAGGTGGCGACAGCGGCCGACCGGTGGTGCTGAGCGCACCCGATTCCGTCACGGGTCAGGCCTTCCTCGCCCTCGCCGCTCGCCTCGCAACCAGTGGCGCCCCGACGACAGCGGCCCTGGCCTGAAGCGATGGCGGTCCTGAGCCCCCGAGCCCGGCGAGGCGGCTATGCCGGATCGGCGGATCAGCAGCGGCGCAGCCGCCTCGCCAGCATCGACTGGATTCTCTGGGGGGTTCCCCTCGGCCTCACCCTGGTGGCCGGCATCCTGATCGCCAGCACCCAGAGGCAGGCTGACTACGCCGACTGGTATCAGCACTGGATCAGCGCCGCCGTGGGCCTGGTGCTGGCCCTGCAGGTGGCGCGGCTGCCCCTGGAGCGCCTGGCGACCTTTCGCTGGCCGATCTACGGAGCCACGATCGCCAGCCTGGTGGCGGTGCGTCTGGTGGGCACCTCAGCCCTGGGGGCCCAGCGCTGGATCAGCGTCGGCGGCTTCCATGTCCAGCCCTCGGAGTTCGCCAAGCTGGCGGCGATCCTGCTGCTGGCCGGGGTGCTCTCCCGCTATCCGGTGGAGCGGCCGGTGGATCTGGTGCGGCCGATCGGCCTGATTGCCCTGCCCTGGGCCCTGGTGTTCATCCAACCCGACCTGGGCACCTCCCTGGTGTTCGGTGCCGTGCTGCTGGTGATGCTGTTCTGGGCCGGCATGCCGCTGAGCTGGCTGATCCTGCTGATCTCGCCTCTGGTCACGGCGATCCTGGCGGGGGCCTGGCCCTGGCTGCTGCTGGCCTGGGTGCCGCTGATCGGGCTATTGGCCTGGCGCTCCCTGCCCTGGCCGCGCCTCGCCCTGGCCGCCGTGCTGGCCATTCAGGGGCTGTTCGCCCTGATCACCCCCTACCTGTGGCTGCACGGCCTCAGGGACTATCAGCGGGATCGCCTGGTGCTGTTTCTCGATCCCTCTAAGGATCCCCTCGGCGGCGGCTATCACCTGCTGCAGAGCAAGGTGGGCATCGGCTCCGGCGGGTTGTGGGGCACGGGCCTGATGCACGGCCTGCTCACCAAGCTGCAGTTCATCCCCGAACAGCACACCGACTTCATCTTCAGTGCCGTGGGCGAGGAGCTGGGCTTCGTCGGCTCGCTGCTGATCGTGGCGGCCTTCGCCCTGCTGGCCTGGCGCCTGCTGCAGATCGCTGCCCGCGCCCGCACCGACGCTGAATCGCTGGTGGTGGTGGGCACGGCCGCCATGCTGCTGTTCCAGGTGGTGATCAACATCTCGATGACGATCGGCCTCGGCCCGGTCACCGGCATCCCCCTGCCCTGGGTGAGCTACGGCCGCTCGGCCATGCTGGTCAACTTCATCGGCCTCGGGCTCTGCGCCTCGGTGGCACGCCACAGCCGGACCGGCCAGCGATGGTGGTGAGCCTGCAGCAGCTGCGCCAGCTCCTGGCCGCAGGGGTGCCGCCCGGTCGGGGGGATGAGGACAGCGTGCGGCGCCAGTGGTGGGCGGCCCTGGCCACCCTCCAGGAGGACCTGCTGCTGCCTGGGCCTTCCCCCAAAGGCCTCTGGCTGGCGGCACCGCTGCCGGCGCTCTACGAGCCGAGGCTGCTGTTGCGCCTGCAGGGCTGGGTCTGGGCACCTCCGGGCATGGACAAGTTGCTGCCGGCCTCGGCGGCCCTGCTGCCCAGCAGTCGCGGCGCGACGGCCGCCCCCGGCGCCAGCTTCCAGCGCCTGCCCCTGCGCGAGGCCGACGGCACGGACCCGCTGCTGGTGCTGATCACCCCGCGCCTGCAGGTGGCTCTCGCCTTGGAGGGCCCCGCCGAAGCCCGGCGCCTGCTGGTGCGCTTCGATGCCGCCGTGCTCGCCGGCGCCCTGCAGCTGCTCGATCGCCGGCTCGAGCACGACGACCCCGGCGCCGCCGCCAGGCTGCGGGCGGCCCTGCAGGCACTGGGCAGCCTCGACAACGACCCGGATCTGGCCCTGCGCTTCTGGCCGCTGCTGGCGGAACGGCTGGCCACCATGGCCCCGAGCGTGACCCTGCAGCCGATCGTCGGCCGGCCCCCATCGCGGCCCGCCAGCCCCGAGGCGGCGAGCGAGCGCCCCGGCAACGGCACCAGTGCCGAACTGGCCCTGCTCGAAGCCCTCACCCACGAGGTGCGCACGCCCCTGGCCACGATCCGCACCCTGATTCGCTCGCTGCTGCGCCGCAGCGAGCTCACACCCCTGGTGCGCCAGCGTCTGGAGCAGATCGACGGCGAGTGCAGCGAACAGATCGACCGCTTCGGGTTGATCTTCCTGGCCGCCGAATTGCAGCGCCAACCCGGCAGCAGCCAGGCCCTGACAGCCCAGGAGCTGGCCCGCACCGATCTCAGCCAGCTGCTAGAGCAGATGCAGGAGCTCTGGCAACGCCAGCTGGCCCGCCGCGGTCTGCAGCTGCAGCTGGCGATCAGGCCGGATCTGCCACCGGTGCTGAGCGATCCCAGCCGGCTGGAAACGATGCTTGGTGGCCTGATGGATCGCTTCAGCCGGGGACTGCCCAGTGGCAGCCTGGTGCAACTGAGCCTGCAGCCGGCCGGATCCCGCCTGAAGCTGCAGCTCGGCAGTCAGAACCCCAAGGGCGAAAGCAGCCGCAGCGATCCCCAGGCGCCCCCAGCCGGCAGCGCCGCCGCCGGCACGGCTGCCGAGCGTGTCGGCCCGGTGCTCAGCTGGAATCCCTGCACCGGCAGCCTGCAGCTGAGCCAGCAGGCGACGCGCCAGCTCTTCCACCGCCTCGGCGGCCGCCTCACCGAACGGGGCGGCAGCCATCTCACCGTGTTCTTCCCCCTGGCCGAAGCCGGCCCCTGAATGCCCAGGCCGTGCGGGGCCACCGTTTACCAGGGGCACCGTTTGACAGGAGCACCGTTTGTCGACGGAGTGTGAAGACTGCCGCGCCTGCACGCAGAGGGCCGAAATCACGGTGCTAGTTTCCGCCTGAAACGGTCAGCGAACCATGTCAGCGACTGCCCTCAAGGGTCAACTTCCGAAGTACATCGGCAGCACCGGTGGTCTGCTGAACGCAGCCGAAACCGAAGAGAAGTACGCCATCACCTGGACCAGCTCCAAGGCCCAGGTCTTTGAACTGCCCACCGGTGGCGCCGCCGAAATGAATGAGGGTGAAAACCTCATGTATTTCGCCCGCAAAGAGCAGTGCCTGGCTCTCGGCACTCAGCTCCGCACCAAGTTCAAGCCCCGCATCGAGGATTACAAGATCTACCGGATCTTCCCCGGCGGCGACACCGAGTTCCTCCATCCCAAGGATGGCGTCTTCCCCGAGCGCGTGAACGAAGGCCGTCCCATGGTGGGTCACAACCCCCGTCGCATCGGCGCCAACCCCAATCCCGCCGGCCTCAAGTTCAGCGGCAAGGCCACCTACGAAGCCTGAAGCGCTCCTTGCTGAGCCGTTCCGGCGAGCATCTTTAATGGCGGGGCCGAGGCCCCGCCTTTTTTCTGCCCACCGCCCGATGCCCGGTCCCGTCCAGCCCCCCCATCGCGACGCCTTTCTGGTCGAGGCTGCCCGCAGGTTGGCCGGAGACGACACAGCCTTCGGCGGCCACAATCTGATCCCCGTCTGGAAGCGCTGGCCCGCCGACCTGGAAACACCGCTCACCACCTGGTTGAAAGTGGGGGCCGGCCAGGGCCATGGCGTGCTGCTGGAGTCGGTCGAGGGCGGCGAACAGCTGGGGCGCTGGAGTTTCGTCGTCAGCGATCCGCTCTGGACCCTCACCTGCCACGGAGATCGCTGCCAGCGGCGCTGGCGCGACGGCCACCAGGACGAACTGCAAGGCAACCCCTTCCAGCTGTTGCGCCAAGGCCTGGCCCCGCTGCGCCCGGCTCCGGTGCCAGGACTGCCGCCGGTGGGCCAGCTGTTCGGCTTCTGGGGCTATGAACTGATCCGCTGGATCGAACCCAGCGTGCCGGTGCACCCCACCCCGGCGGGGGGAACGCCGGACGGCTGCTGGATGCTGGCCGACAACTTGCTGGTGTTCGACCAGGTGCGGCGTCAGATCACGGCTTTGGCCTACGTGGATCTGTCTGGCAGCGGCGCTGCTCGCCCCGAGGCCGAACAGGCCTGGAATCAGGCCTGCGCCCGCATCGACCGCCTGGAGGCCCGCATGCAGGCGCCCCTGCCGACCACGATCACCCCCCTGGCCTGGCATGACGCCACCGCCGCTGATGTGGCGAGCCAGCTGGTCACCAGCAGCAATGTGGGCCAGACCGCTTTCGAGGCAGCGGTGCGGCAGGGCGCCCACCACATCGAGGCCGGCGATGTCTTCCAGCTGGTGCTCAGCCAGCGGCTGGAAACCAGCATCACAGGCGATCCCTTTGATCTCTACCGCAGCCTGCGGATGGTCAATCCATCGCCGTACATGGCCTTCTTCGACTTCGGCGACTGGCATCTAATCGGCTCCAGCCCCGAGGTGATGGTGAAGGCCGAACCGCAGCCAGACGGCACGATTCTGGCCTCGGTGCGGCCGATCGCCGGCACCCGCCCGCGCGGCACCAACGAGCAGGAGGACCAGGCCCTGGAGATTGAACTGCTCGCCGATCCGAAGGAACGGGCCGAGCACGTGATGCTCGTCGACCTGGGCCGCAACGACCTCGGCCGCGTCTGCCGGCCGGGCAGCGTGACCGTGGGCGAACTGATGGTGATTGAGCGCTATTCGCACGTGATGCACATCGTCAGCCAGGTGCAGGGAGTGCTCCAAGCCAACCACGACATCTGGGACCTGCTGATGGCCTGCTTCCCGGCCGGCACCGTCAGCGGCGCCCCCAAGATCCGGGCGATGCAGCTGATTCACGCGCTGGAACCGGACGCCCGCGGTCCCTATTCGGGCGTCTATGGCGCCGTCGATCTCAACGGTGCCCTGAACACGGCGATCACGATCCGCACGATGGTGGTGCTGCCCGAAGCCACCGGCGAAGCAGCGCCCGCAGCCCTGGGCGACACCAGACGCTGGCGGGTGCAGGTGCAGGCCGGCGCCGGCATCGTCGCCGACTCGAAGCCGACGGCGGAGTACGAAGAAACCCTCAACAAGGCCCGCGGCATGCTCAAGGCGATTGCCTGCCTGCTGCCAGCAGCCCCCGCAACGGAGTCACCGCGATGAGCGACCGCCTGCTGCTCAAAGGTTTTGAGGTGGAGATGTACACCGGCCGCCCCGATGGCACGGTGGTGGGCTGCGCCGCCGCAGCCGTCGCGGCCCTGACAGGCTTCGTCACCGAACCGGACAACCGCAACCTCGAGCACATCACCGCCCCGGATGCCAGCTACCGGCGTCAGCTGGAGCTGCTGCTCGAGCCCCGTCGCCGGCTGCGGGCCTGGCTGGCGCCGCGGGGTCTCACCCTCCTGCCCGGCAGCACCCTGAGCCTGGGCGACAGCCATCGCTTCGAGCGCTCCGATCCCAGCAACGCCTACCACGACACGATCGAACAGACCTATGGCACCCGGGTGGTGACCGCCAGCGTCCACATCAACCTGGGCATCAGCGACATGGAGCACCTGTTCGCCGGGCTGCGACTGCTGCGCTGCGAGGCGGCCCTGCTGCTGGCGATGAGCGCCAGCTCGCCCTTCCTCGACAACACCATCACCGGCGCCGACTCCCAGCGCTGGCTGCAGTTCCCGCTCACGCCGCCGCTGGTGCCCCTGTTCAGCGGGCACCAGCACTACATCGACTGGATGCACGAGCAGCTGGCTGCCGCCGCCATGTTCAACGTGCGCCATCTCTGGACCTCGGTGCGGCCCAACGGCGATGACCGGCCCCACGATCTCAACCGGCTCGAGATCCGCATCTGCGATCTGATCGATGATCCCCGCCTGCTGCTGGCCGTGACCGCCTTTGCCGAACTGCGGCTGCATCAGCTGCAGGCGGAACCGGAGCGCCACGATCCGCTGCTGGCCAGCCGTTTCAGCCTCGCCGCCCTGGCGGATCTGGCCGACGCCAACGACCGGGCCGCGGCCCGCAGCAGCCTCACCAGCAGCCTCTGCGACTGGCGCAGCGGCGAACCGATCGAGGCCCGGGCCTGGATCGGCCGGGAGCTGGAGGGCATGGCTCCCCTGGCCAGCGAGCTGGGGCTGAGCGAAGTGCTGGCCCCGCTGGCAGCCCTGCTCGACACTGGCAACCAGGCCATGCGCTGGCGGCAGCGACAACGGCAGGGAGAGAGCATCGCCGCGATCATCAGCAGCGAGGCCGCAGCCATGCAAGCGCAGGAGGATCGGCTGGAGGCATGGCTTGCGACAGACGCATCCTGTGCCCTGGGATCATGATGGGTTTCTTCTTGTCCCGTCTGCCCCCATCCGGCAGCCCACCGCAGCGCCCATGGCCGTGACGCCCGCCACCAACTCAGCTCCGCTCGCCACCGCGGCCAGCATCGAGCCCACACCCCGGGTGATCCGCCTGCTGGCCGAACGGCTGGAGCTGGTGGAAGATCTCTGGCAATCGGTGCTGCGCAGCGAGTGTCCACCGGAGCGGGTCGAACGGCTGCTGAAGCTCAAGCAACTGAGTGGACCGGTCACCCCGACGGAGCTCGCCGACGAAAGCTGCGTCGACACCGAAGGGATCGTGCAACTGATCAAGGAGATGGATCTGGCCGATGGCATCGCCGCCGCCCGGGCCTTCTCGCTCTACTTCCAGCTGGTCAACATCCTCGAGCAGCATATTGAGGAAGACAGCTACCTCGAAAGCCTCAAAACAGCAACAGCCAGCGGCAGCAACGACCCCTTCCTGCCGCCCCTGGCCAGTCAGAGCGAACCGGCCACCTTCCGCCAGCTGTTCGAGCGCCTGCGGGCCCTGGGCGTGCCGCCGGCCCAACTGGAAAACCTGCTGCGGGAACTCGACATCCGCCTGGTGTTCACCGCCCACCCCACCGAGATCGTGCGTCACACGGTGCGTCACAAACAACGGCGGGTGGCGGCGCTGATTCAGAAGCTGCAGCTCAGTCCGGCGATCTACCCGGATGAGCGCCAACATCTGCGCCAGCAGCTGGAGGAAGAAATCCGGCTGTGGTGGCGCACCGATGAACTGCATCAGTTCAAACCCTCGGTGATCAACGAGGTGGACTACGCCCTGCATTACTTCCAGCAGGTGCTGTTCAACGCCATGCCCCAGCTGCGGCAGCGCATGCGATCTGCCCTGGCCAGCAGCTATCCGGATGTAGTGCCCCCCCGGGATTCCTTCTGCACCTTCGGCTCCTGGGTCGGCTCCGACCGCGACGGCAACCCCTCGGTGACGCCGGAGATCACCTGGCGCACCGCCTGTTATCAGCGCCAGCTGATGCTCAAGCGCTACATCCATGCCGTTAAGGATTTGCGCGACCAACTCAGCATCTCGATGCAGTGGAGCCCCCCCAGCAAGGCCCTGCTCGAATCCCTGGAGATGGATCGGCTGCGCTTCCCAGAAATCTATGAAGAACGAGCCACCAGCTATCGCAAGGAGCCCTATCGGCTCAAGCTCAGCTACATCCTCGAGCGGCTGCACCTGAGCCAGCGGCGCAACGACCAACTGGCCGAAGCCGGCTGGGAATCCCCCGGCGATGGTCCCTCAGCAGCGGCGATCGACACCCCCTTTGGCCTGCCCGCCGGTGGTGTGGGCCTGCAGGATCTGCACTACAGCTCGGTGGATGAGTTCCGCAACGACCTGGAGCTGCTCAAGGAGAGCCTGGATGCCACCGGGCTCAAATGCGAAACCCTGCGCAACCTGCTCACCCAGGTGCACATCTTCGGCTTCTGGCTCGCCAGCCTCGACATCCGCCAGGAGAGCACCCGCCACAGCGACGCTATCGACGAACTCAGCCGTTATCTGCTGCTGCCGATCGCCTACGGCGCGATGGACGAGGAGCAGCGGGTCACCTGGCTGCTGGCCGAACTGCAGACCCGCCGGCCGCTGCTGCCGCCAGCGGCCCGCTGGAGCGCCGCCACCGCTGAAACCTTCGCGGTGTTCCGCATGCTGCATCGACTGCAGCAGGAGTTCGGACCTCGCATCTGTCGCACCTATGTGATCTCGATGAGTCACACGGTGTCGGATCTGCTCGAGGTGCTGCTGCTGGCCAAGGAAGTCGGCCTGATCGACCCTTTGGCCCAGCGCTCCGAGTTGCTGGTGATTCCCCTGTTCGAAACCGTCGAAGATCTCCAGCGTGCCCCGGCGGTGATGGGGCGGATGTTCGCCGAATCCTTCTACCGGGAGCTGCTCACCAGCAACACCGACAGCGGCCAGCCCCTGCAGGAGGTGATGCTCGGCTACTCCGACAGCAACAAGGATTCCGGCTTCCTCTCCAGCAACTGGGAAATTCACCGGGCTCAGATCGCTTTGCAGCGCCTTGCCGATGAGCACTCTGTGGCCCTGCGCCTGTTCCACGGCCGCGGCGGCTCGGTGGGACGCGGCGGCGGCCCGGCCTATCAGGCGATTCTGGCCCAGCCCAGTGGCACCCTCAAAGGTCGCATCAAGATCACCGAACAGGGAGAAGTGCTGGCCTCCAAATACTCCCTGCCGGAGCTGGCCCTCTACAACCTCGAAACGGTCTCCACGGCCGTGCTGCAAAACAGCATGGTCACCCTGCCGCTCGATAACACCCCCAGCTGGAATCAGCTGATGGAGCGGCTGGCGGCCCGCTCCCGCGACCACTACCGCGCCCTGGTTCACGACAACCCCGACCTGGTGGCCTTCTTCGAGCAGGTCACGCCGATCGAAGAGATCAGCAAGTTGCAGATCTCCAGCCGGCCGGCCCGCCGCAAAAGCGGCACCCGTGATCTCTCCAGCCTGCGGGCCATTCCCTGGGTGTTCGGCTGGACCCAGAGCCGCTTCCTGCTCCCCAGCTGGTATGGCGTCGGAGCGGCGCTGCAGGCGGAATTGGAACAGGATGCCGCTCAGATGGAACTGCTGCAGCTGCTGTATCAGCGCTGGCCATTCTTCCGCATGCTGATTTCCAAAGTGGAGATGACGCTCTCCAAGGTGGATCTCGATCTGGCCGGTCACTACGTGCGCTCGCTCGGCCGCGAGGCCAACCGCGAGGCCTTCGCGGCGATCCTGGCGTCGATCACCGCCGAGTTCACCCTCACCCGCGATCTGGTGCTGGCGATCAGCGGCCACAAACGGTTGCTGGATGGCGATCCCGCCCTGCAGCTTTCGGTGGAACTGCGCAATCGCACGATCATTCCCCTGGGCTATCTGCAGGTGGCCCTGCTGCGATTGCTGCGCGATCAGAATCGTCAGCCACCGATGAGCGAGGGGGCCGGCAAGGCCAGCGATGGCCGCACCTACAGCCGCAGCGACCTGCTCCAGGGGGCGCTACTCACGATCAACGGCATCGCCGCCGGCATGCGCAACACGGGCTGAGCCCCTAACCCCTTCCCCCGGTCCGAGCATCTCCTTCTTGATTCCCTTCCGCAGCCAACCGTCCCAGCCCCGACTGCGGGAGGGTTATCAGTTGCTCCACCAGGCGGCCTGGGAGGCCAACGAACTCGACCATCTGCTGCGGGAATGCGGCGACCGGCCCCGGGGTGCCGAGCGCTGGGGGCTGGTGCTGGAGCGCAGCGCCTGGCACCTGGCCATCCGCAACGACCAAGACCGGCTGGTGGGGTTCATCCGGGCCACCAGCGATCAGGCCCTCAACGCCAACCTCTGGGATCTGCTGGCTGATCCGGCCGACCCGAACCGCGACGAGGTGATCCAGGCGCTGGTGCAGGCAGCCCTGAGCCGGCTGCGGCGGGAGATGGGCGGTTGCAGTGTCTCCTTGGCCGCCCCACCGGAGGCCCTGCGCGCCGTCACCAAGGCGGGCTTCGTGGTGGATCCGGGCGGCATCCGGGCCATGGGGCTGAACCTGACGGAGCCCGACCAGGCCTGAAAGCCTGTTGGCCATAGACCGCTCGAAACGAAAAGGCCCAACTCGCTCCAGGCCAACGCCGAGCCCGGTCTGAGCAAACTCTGACCAGCGTCCTGGCCCCAGACACCTCTGGAGCTCGAGTTGGCCTCGAAGCGTCCGAACGTTTCAGATCGATCGCACCACGATCAAGCGCCTGAGCTGACGTTGCCCTCAGACCAGTGGCGGCAGAAGCAAACCGATGCGATCCGATCCGGTCGGCCAGAGCAGATTCCCATGGCCAAGATTTCAAGATGACACTGGCTTGAACATTTGGATGGGGTGTAAATCTCGATCAGGCCATCGGCCGAGAAGCAGGCACAACAGCCCCGTCCCAGTCGTAACGTCTTCGACTTCGCAGGCCAAGCCCTCGACTCAGCCAGCAAAGGCGACGATGCGGAAATAATTTTTCAATTCTCTCTATCTCCCCAGGCCAAGATCGATCCAGGCCAGTGCGCTGGTGATAGCCCTGCCAAGCGCCTGGTCATCGCAGCAGAGCGTGTGTCAGCTCAGCCGTTCTGAGCCACACGACCCCACACACTCCATGCCAATGCTCGTTGTCATTTCAAGCAGGTTTCAATAACGTCATCACCACAGAAGCCGCCCAACACCCGAAATCAATCTGAGTACCGATGGCTGGGCCAACTGGCCGATCAAAATCAATCAATCAACAGCTCAGGCTGCTACCTGGCGCGATCACTATTCTCTAACAATTTCATCTTCGCCGTTCCGGCGGCGGAAGAAAACAACGAGCATGGAGGGACTCGAACCCCCGACTTTCAGAACCGGAATCTGACGCTCTATCCAACTGAGCTACATGCCCAAAACCAGGGAAGCCAGAGAGTCGGTTGCGCCGGATGAGAACTCATCGATGCAACGGCGACGCCTGCGGCCATGCCTGTCAGCGGTACCTTAGCCGCTGATCGCCCCAGACCCATCCGGCTGCACCGCCTGGAGCTGCTGCACTTCCGCAATCTCGCCGGACTGCAGCTGACCCTGGACGCCCCCAGGCTGCTGGTGATCGGTGCGAACGGGGCGGGCAAATCGAATCTGCTGGAGGCGGTGGAACTGCTCACCAGCCTGCGCTCCCACCGCTGCGCCAGCGATCGGGACCTGATCAGCCACGGCCAGCCCTCCAGCCGGCTGCGAGCCCTCACCGTCGATGGGGACAGCCTGGAGTTGCGGCTGCGCGGCCGGGGAGGGCGCCAGGCCCTGCGCAACGACAAGCTGCTGGAACGCCAACACGATCTGATCGGACCGCTGCGCAGCGTCGGATTCAGCGCCCTCGATCTGGAACTGGTGCGCGGCGAACCCGCCCTGCGCCGCCAATGGCTGGACCGGGTGGTGCTGCAACTGGAGCCCGTCTATGGCGCCCTGCTGAGTCGCTATGGCCGCCTGCTGCGCCAGCGCAGCCAACTGCTGCGCCGCGGCCTGGGCCTGGCCGATCGGGCCGCCCTGCTCGATGTCTTCGACCAGCAGATGGCCCTGATCGGCACCCGTCTGCACCGACGCCGCTGGCGGGCTCTGCGACGGCTGGAACCGCTGGCGAGCGCCTGGCAGCAGCGGATCGGCGGCTCCGCCGAACCGCTGGCCCTGGCCTACCGCAGCGGCACCGAGCTGGGCAGCGCAGCCGAAGCCAGCGATCAGGAAGAGCTCTGGCGCACGGCGATGGAAGCGCAGCTGCGGCAGCAGCGGCCCCAGGAGGAGCGGCTCGGCCAGTGCCTGGTGGGCCCCCATCGCGACGACGTCACCCTGCTGCTGGCCGACCAACCGGCACGCCGCTATGGCTCAGCCGGCCAGCAGCGCACCCTGGTGCTGGCGCTGAAGCTGGCCGAACTGGAGCTGGTGGGCCAGGTGGTGGGCCAGCCACCGCTGCTGCTGCTCGACGACGTGCTGGCCGAGCTCGACCCCCAACGCCAGCACCTGCTGCTGGAAGCGGTGGGCGAAGGCCACCAGTGCCTGGTGAGCGCCACCCATCTGGAGGCCTTCGGCGGCGGCTGGCGCTCGGACTCCCAGGTGGTGCGCATGCAAGCCGGCCACCTCTGTGCTCAATGAGCGACAGGCAAAGCCCCAAGGCAGCCTGGATGCCGCCCGAGACGTATGGTGATCGCTCTGTTGTTGCCTGTACCCCTGATGAACCAGAGCCTGCCCTGCCTCCACCCCAATCCGGGATGGACCGGAGCCGCCCACCAGCCACTCCCCGTCAAACCCCAAGGCAACACTGAGATTGCCGCCAACCCGAACGTCACCGACGCGGTCGGCAAACATTGCATCCTCGAGCTCTACGACTGCGATAGTTCGCGGCTCGACGACGAAGCTTTTCTTAGGGACACCATCACGACAGCAGCAAAGCGTGCTGGTGCCACCCTGCTCAACCTGATCACCCACCGCTTCGAACCCCAGGGCGTGACTGGTCTCGCCTTGCTGGCCGAGTCCCACATCTCGATCCACACCTGGCCGGAATCCGGCTACGCGGCGGTCGATGTGTTCACCTGCGGCGACCACACCATGCCCGAAAGGGCTTGTCAGGTGCTGTGCGAGGAGCTGCATGCGGGCCGCCACAAGCTCACCAGCTTTCGGCGCGAAACCCCGGCCACGATTGAAGGCAGTGAACGCGATCCCGTGCTCACATCCGCCTGATTTCCAACCGTTGCCCCTCAATCGGAGCGCCCTGAGAGCAGCGAATCTGACCCTGGTCAGCCTGATTCAGGCGAACCGGATTCAGTCTCGCCACTCTCAGCGTCGTGGCGGCGGCCCATCACCGCCGCAGGATTCGCCAGCTCCCGATTGAGCTTGCCGCTCACCAAGCCCTCGAGATCGAGGGCCACGGCCGCAAAGCCAAGGTCTGAAAAGGCCGCCACCAATTCAGCGCGCAGGCCAGCCGCGGCCAGTTGCTGCAGCACCTCGGCCAGACGATCCGCCGGCAGTTCAATGCGGGCTGTTTCCCCCTGGCTGCGCACCCGCAAGGCGGCCCCCCACCGCTGCCGCAACCAGTCCTCCGCCGCCGCCACCCGTACCAGCCGGGCGGCACTGATCGGTTCGCCATAGGGAAAGCGGGAGGCCAGGCAGGGCTGGGCTGGCTTGTCCCACCAGGGCAGGCCCAGGGCCCGGGAGATCTGGCGCACGCCGGCCTTGTCCACGCCGACCTCGGCCAGCGGAGAACGCACCCCCTGCTCGCGGGCGGCGCGGATGCCGGGTCGGTGATCCCCGAGGTCATCGCGATTGACACCATCGAGCACCACAGCCGCCCCGGCCGCCGCCGCGATCGGAGCCAGCAGGCGATGCAGCTCCCGCTTGCAGGCGTAACAGCGATCCTCGGGATTGGCGGCATAGGCGGGATCGTCCAGCTCCGCTGTGGCCAGCTCCTGATGGCGCAGGCCCAGCCAGGCCGCCTGGCTGCGGGCTTCCTGGCGCAGATGGGGAGCCAGAGCGGGGGAGACACCGGTGATCGCCAGGGCTCGCTCCTGCAGGACCTCCACCGCCAGCGCGGCCACCAGGGCACTGTCCACCCCGCCGGAATAGGCCACCACCACCTGGTCCCAGCTGGCCAACTGGCTCCTCAGGGCCGCCAGGGCCCGTTCGAGCTCAGGGGGGAGCGACTCCAGCAAGGTGAACAGCATGGTGGCGATCTTGGCAAAGGCACGGTCCAACCTGGGTAGCATCAGGTTCTGAACACCCCGTCCATGCCAGGCCCAAGCAGCACCCAGACACCGCAACGGGGCACCGGGCGGGGGATTGGCATCCGCACCGCCGCCGGCAGCGAGGAGCGTGAGCACGGCCAGCTGCACGTCTACGACGGCGATGGCAAGGGCAAAAGTCAGGCAGCCCTCGGCGTGGTGCTGCGCACCATCGGGCTGGGCATCTGTGAACAGAAACGCACCCGCGTGCTGCTGCTGCGCTTCCTCAAGGGGCCCGGCCGCTCCTATGACGAAGACAGTGCCATTGAGGCCCTGCAACAGGGCTTTCCCCATCTGATCGATCAGGTGCGCACCGGTCGCGGCGACTTCTTCACCGCCGCCGAGGCCAGCCGCTTCGACCGCCAGGAAGCGCAGCGGGGCTGGGATATCGCCAAGGGCGCCATCGCCAGCAACCTCTATTCCGTGGTGGTGCTGGACGAGATCAACCCGGTGCTGGATCTGGGCCTGCTGGAAACCGAAGAGGTGGTGCGCACCCTCTCCGCCAAGCCCGCCGGGATGGAGGTGATCTGCACCGGGCGCGGGGCGCCGGCCCAGCTGGTGCAGCTGGCCGATCTGCACTCTGAGATGCGCGCCCATCGCCGCCGGCTGCCGGATGGAGCGGTCGACAGCCAGATCAGTGGCACCGGCCTCGATGGCATCGAGATCTATACCGGCGAAGGCAAGGGCAAGTCCACCAGCGCCCTGGGCAAGGCCCTGCAGGCGATCGGCCGCGGCATCAGCCAGGACAAGAGCCATCGGGTGCTGATCCTGCAATGGCTCAAAGGCGGCAGCGGCTACACCGAAGATGCCGCCATCGCCGCCCTGCGCGAGAGCTATCCCCACCTGGTGGATCACCTGCGCTCCGGCCGCGATGCGATCGTCTGGCGCGGCCAGCAGCAGCCGATCGACTATGTGGAGGCGGAGCGGGCCTGGGAGATCGCCCGGGCAGCGATCGCCAGCGGTCTGTACAAAACCGTGATCCTCGATGAACTCAACCCCACCGTGGATCTCGAGTTACTGCCAGTGGAGCCGATCGTGCAGACCCTGCTGCGCAAACCCGCCGAAACCGAGGTGATCATCACCGGTCGCTGCAAGAGCCGCCCCGCCTACTTCGACCTGGCCAGCGTGCACTCGGAGATGGTGTGCCACAAGCACTACGCCGAGCGGGGTGTGGATCTCAAGCGGGGCGTGGATTACTGAAGCTCTGACTTGTCGTCATCGTTGCTCTCGAAAGTCAACGGTGTCACCCGCCTCAGCACGCTGTCTTCCTCCAGAATCAGTGCCTCCTGGGAAGCGATGAAGCGCCCCAGCAGCAGCCCCACCAGCAGGGCCACATAGAGCGTGCTGGACACGCTCAGCAGGATCGCGAAGCGCTCGCCGAAGGCATTGCCGGGCACGACATCGCCATAGCCCAGGCCAGCGATTGTGACAAAGCTGTAATACGTGAGCCGATCCAGCAGTAGCTGATGATTCAGCAGATGACCCAGCAGAAAGCTGCCGGGTTTGAACACCTCCGTGGCGGTGGCCAACACCCCCCCGGTGAACCCCAGCAGCAGATAACCGGCGGCGGCCCCGGCCATCACCTGGGCATTCACCCGCGGCACCCGCGCCAGGATCTGCACCAGTCCCACCGAGGTGATCAGAAAAAACAGCGAGAGGCCGGAGAAGACTGTGGCCTTCAACGCCGGCAGCTCCCAGCCGTCGTGCACCACCGGCAGCCACAGCGACACCAGCACCAGCCAACCGAACCAGGTATAGGTCCGCTGACGCCAGACCATGCCGACCTTGGCACCACCAGCCAGGCCGATGGTGCGGATCGACTGCACGATCAGCACCGAAATCAACACAGCCAGCAGAGCGTTCCCAGCCCGATGGCCCGTCGCCGTTTGAGGCAAGAGCAAGACCGGAACCAACACCGTGATCAACAGCGGCAGGAACTGGCGCTCCAGCCTCCCCAAGCGCTCGCGGCTGAATCCAGGCCATCGCTGCTCGCTCGGCAGGGGGGACGACACCGCCCTCAGTACTGGGGCACGGAGGGATCCACCTCCTGACTCCAGGCCTGGATGCCACCGGCCACATTCACCCCCTCAATGCCGTGGCGCGCCAAGGCGATCAGGGCCTTGGCCGAGCGCCCGCCCAGCTTGCAGTGGACATAGAGCGTCTTGCCCTCGGCCAGCCGGCGCACCTCCTCCACGGCCGCACCGCTTTCGATCCGATCCAGGGGGATCAACAGCGCACCGGGAATGGCCGCGATCTCGACCTCGGGCGGATTGCGCACGTCCAGCAGCACCAGGCCGCTGACATCTCCAGCCAGCAACGCCTGCAATTCCTTGACACTGATGCTGATCACGGCGCCTGCCTCCTCCTGACCGGGAGCGGTGCCACCCACTCCGCAGAACTCCTGATAGTCAATCAGCTTCTCGATCACCGGGCGATCAGGGTCAGGCCGCAACTTGAGCTCGCGAAACTTCATCTGCAAAGCATCAAACAGCAGCAGGCGGCCACTCAAGGTGGTACCGATGCCAGTGATGATCTTCAGCGCCTCGGTGGCCTGAATCACACCGATGATGCCGGGCAGCACCCCCACCACGCCGCCTTCGGCACAGGAAGGCACCATGCCCGGCGGTGGCGGCTCGGGGAACAGATCGCGGTAGTTGGGGCTTTCGGCATCGAGGTTGAACACCGTGGCCTGACCTTCAAAACGAAAGATCGAGCCATACACATTCGGCTTGCCCAGCAGCACGCAGGCGTCGTTGACCAGATAGCGAGTGGGAAAGTTGTCGGTGCCGTCACACACCAGGTCGTAGCCGGCGATGATCTCGAGCGCGTTCTCGCTGGTGAGCGCGGTTTCATAGAGATCCACCTGGCAGTGGGGATTGATCTCAAGAATGCGGGCCTTGGCCGATTCAATCTTGGGCTTACCCACCCAGCTGGTGCCGTGGATCACCTGGCGCTGCAGGTTGCTGTGGTCCACCACATCGAAATCGACGATGCCGAGCCGACCCACACCGGCGGCGGCGAGATAAAGCAGCAAGGGCGATCCGAGGCCGCCGGTACCGACACAGAGCACCGAGGCCGCCTTCAGCCGCTTCTGGCCCTCCATGCCCACCTCGGGCAGGATCAGATGACGCGAGAAGCGAGCCACCTCATCGGGGCTGAGCTGAACGCCGCTGGTGTCGGGAGGAAGCATGGCTGGGGGAAGCGCGGACCACCGCCGCAGCAGTACGACTGCCTACGGCTCAATCCTCCATTCTCCACCCCAGGCGCCGGCAAGGGCCACCAGGCTGACCATCGCCCGCCAGCCACCAGGCGGCGAGCTCCGGCTCAGACACCCAGCCCGGCCCAGCAGCGGCACCGGCCGATTCAGCCGGCCGGCCTGGCATCACAGTCCCGCCAGCCCCTGCTGCCGGCCCCAGGATCAACATCAGCGTCGGCACGAAGGCCAGCTGGCGATCGATCGCCGAGGGCACCGGCTCGCTGGTGGGATGGCTGTGGGCCGAACCCAGCACCTGCCAGCCGTGCTGCCGGCTCCAGCGCTGGGCTAACAGCTGTTCGCGAGGATCAATCGCGAACCGCTGAGCGCGCTCGCTCAGCGGTTCCCAGCTGTTGCGACAGGGCCAGATCCGTCGGATCCGCCAGCGGGGGCCATCGATCAGGCCCAGCAGCAGCCCACAGCCCTCCTCGGGCAGGGCACGGCCCAGATCAGCCCGCAGAACCGTCAGCGCCAGCCGACTGATTCTGAGCTCCGCTGGCAGGTCAGAGTCCACAGCGGTAAGTTACCGGCCGTGCCGTACGCGAGTACTTCCCTCCATGAGTGACACCACCACCAGTGACACCACCACCGAGGCGATGGGGAGCGTTGAAGGCGCCACGAGCTCGGCTGGGCAGGCCTCCAGCGGCCAAGCCGAGGGGGGCTTCGACTTCAGCGAGCGCTACGGCGAAGTGATCGGCAAAATCAACGAAACCCTCGACAAGGTGGATTGGGCCCAGATGGGCAAAATCGGCAAAGCCTCCGGCATCGTCCTGGCAGTGATCGTTGCCCAGATCCTGATCAAGGGCGTGCTGGACACGATCAATCTGCTGCCGATCATTCCGGGCCTGCTGGAGCTGCTTGGCCTCGTCGTGGTGGGCCAATGGAGCTGGCACAACCTCACCACCGGCGAGAAGCGCAACGCCGTGATCGCCAAGCTTCAGGGTGTGCGCAAGGAGTATCTCGGCTGAGCTGAGCCGCACTGGGTTGAGCTGAGCTGAGCTGAACAGCCAGCCCAGGGCCTGGGAGTTCAAGCCTGTCCCCAGGGGCAGGCTTTTTTATTGGCAGGGCTTTCTGGGGACGGGAGGCGCGGAAAGTCTCCCGCCGCAAGGCCTCCTGGGGCCAGCGCTGAGCAGACGGCGTCCAGGCTTCTCACTGGCCAGCTGAGCCCTGGCGGTCTCGGCAGGGCCGCACAAGGCCTGGCGCGGTGCCCACAGCGAACCAGTTCACGATCTTCCGCCTGGCTCCAACCAGCCGGTGTCGATCCAGCCAGGCAAAGGCCATGGCATTTCGCACCAAGACCAGCCAGCGGATCGCAACGGCACTCAAGCCCCTCCGTCGAGGCCCTGGCCCAGCAGGACTTCGATGGTCTGCTGGGCTTGCTGCCGGTAGGCACCGCCAAACAAGTTGGCGTGGTTGAGCAGGTGATAGAGGTTGTACAGGGGCCGGCGCTGCTGATGGCCGGCCGGCAAGGGCCAGGCCCGCTCGTAACCGGCGAAAAAACGCGGCGGAAAGCCCCCGAACAGCCGGGCCATCGCCAGATCCACCTCCCGGTCGGCCCGATGCACCGCCGGATCGAACAGGGCCCCCAAGCGCTCACCACACAAACCGGCGTTGCCGCTCCAGAGATCGCCGTGCACCAGGGCCGGCACGGCCCCATGGCCGGACAACCAGGCCGGCACCCGCTCCAGCAAGGCCTCGGCTCCAGCCAGAGCCGGCCCGGATCGGGCCAGCAGCGCCAGCTGGGGTGCCAGCCGGCGCTCGGCGAAGAAGCGACCCCAGTCGCGACACCAGCCATTGCCCTGAGGTGTCGTGCCGATGACATTGTCGCGGCCCCAGCCGAAGCTGCCGTCGCCGCGATCGTGCGGAGCCGCGGCGGCCGCCAGGCTGCGCTGATGCAGGCCAGCCAGAGAGGCCCCAAAGCGCTCCCAGTCAGCGACATTGCGGCCGCCTGCCTCCAGCTCCAGCCAGGGCAGCACCAGCACGGCCTGCTCCCCCACCAGCCCCAGGGCCAGCGGTTGGGGCACCGTCAGCCGCGAGGGATCGGCCACCGCCGCCAGGGCCGCCAGGCCATCAGCCTCCGCCTCCAGCAACGCCAGGGCCTCGGCCCGGTTGGTCTTGGCGAACAGGCAACCACCCCCCTCCAACTCGAGCCGCCAGGCGCTGTGGATACAGCCGCCGCCCAGCGGTCGCCGCGCCAGCAGCTTCACCCCCAGGCGTTCGGCCAACCAGGGAACCAACGCATCGGAGCCTGAGCGCCCCATGACCGAAGCCCGCAAGCTGAGAGCCAGCTTGGCGCTCCGTGGCAGCCGATGCCGCCGCAGCGCCGGGCCATCCCAGCTCCAGCCCGAGGATCCCTAGGGTCGGCCTCAGCTTCCAGCCCGCTATTTCAACCGATCCGCCCGAGGCGCCTGCGCCGGATACCGCCAGCCGCCTGGAAGCTCCACGCCGCATCGACGTGGCCGTGGTGGGTGCCGGCATCGCCGGACTCACGGCCGCCAGCCTGCTGGCCAGACAGGGCCTGCGGGTGGAGCTGCTGGAGGCCCACCACCAGAGCGGTGGCTGCGCCGGCACCTTCCGCCGCGGCCCCTATGTGTTCGATGTGGGGGCCACCCAGGTGGCGGGGCTGGAGGCCGGTGGCATTCATCAGCGCCTGTTCCAGCATCTGAACGTGGACCCACCGGCGGCCGAGCCCCTGGATCCAGGCTGCGTCGTGGATCTGGCCGATGGGCGAGCGCCGGTGCGCCTTCACCGCGATCCCGAGCGCTGGCGCCAGGAACGCCAATCCCAATTTCCCGGCAGCGAGCGCTTCTGGCGCCTCTGTGAGGCGATCCATCACGCCAATTGGGCTTTCGCCGCCAAAGATCCGGTGCTGCCGCCGCGCAGCTGGTGGGATCTGGGGCAACTGCTGGGTGCCCTCGGCGCCGGCAACCTGCTCAGCGGCCTGCTGACCACGGCCAGCATCGCCGATCTGCAACATCTCAGCGGCTGCGGTGGCGATCACCGCCTGCGGCGCTTTCTCGATTTACAACTCAGGCTCTATTCGCAGGAAGCGGCGGATCGCACCGCCGCCCTTTATGGCGCCACCGTGCTCTCGATGGTGCAGGAGCCCTTGGGTCTGTGGCATCTGCAGGGTTCGATGCAGGCCCTGGCCGCGGCCCTGGAGCAGGGCTTGGCCCAGGCGGGCGGACGCCTGCGGCTGCGCCACCGGGTGCAGCGAATCGTGCCCCCCCCGCCCGGCCAGGACAGACCCTGGCGGCTGCACGGCGCCGCTCCCGGCCAAGGTTCTTTTGTCGTCGAGGCCGACGATGTGATCGTCACCCTGCCGCCCCAGAGCCTGCCGGCGTTGCTGGACAGCCAGCTGCCCAGCGGCTATCAGCAGCGCCTGGCGCTGCTGCCGGAACCGAGTGGTGCCCTGGTGTTCTATGGCGCCATCCCACGCAGCCAGCTGCCGGCGGACTGTGCCTCCCACCTGCAGCTCGACTGGGGCGATCCGGGTCCGTTGTTCGTCTCGATCAGCCAGGAAGGGGACGGGCGGGCACCGGCAGGGCAGGCCACGGTGATCGCCAGTGTGTTCACCCCGGCCCGGCCCTGGTTCGAGGGCGAAGAAGCCGGGTATCAGGCCCGCAAACAGAGCGCCATGGCTGGCATCCAGGCCGGCCTCCAACAGCTGTTGCAGCTCGACGCAGAGCCCTGGATCCACCAGGAACTGGCCACACCCCGCGGCTTCGCTGGCTGGACCGGACGGCCCTGGGGCTGGGTGGGCGGTCTGGGTCAGCAACCCCTGCGCTTTGGTCCCTTTGGCCTGGCCAGCCGCACGCCGCTGCCGGGCCTGTGGCTGTGCGGCGATTCGATCCACCCCGGCGAGGGCACGGCCGGCGTCAGCCTCTCCGCCTTGATGGCCTGCCGTCAGCTGCTGCAACGCCAAGGGCAGACGTTGCGAATCGGCGAGCCAGCCGCCAGCGCCTGAGCACTGCCAGCCCCACACTCAGAGAAATTGCGGTCGCAACCGCTGGGCCTCCGCCAGGGAGGCGAGCAGCTCCGGCCAGGATTCACTGGCCACCAACTGCTCCAGATCGGCCAAGGCCTGGCGGTACTGGCCCAGGGCAGCCAGCAACGGCTCCCGGTTGCCCTGGGCCATCAGCATGCCGAGCTCCGGGTTGCCACCTCCCACCCTGCTGGTGTCGGCAAAGCCACTGGAGGCCAGGAGGCGCACCAGCTGGGGCAGCGTTGCCGCCCCGGCATCCAGAGCCGGAGCAGCGGCGGCACCGTGATCAGCGGCCTGGAGCAGGGCCGCGCTCACCAACACGGGCAGATGGGAAATCAAGGCCACCGCCCGATCGTGGTCGGCGGCGGCACAGGTGAGCCAGCGAGCGCCGACGGCCTCGGCCAGCTCCGCCACCACCGCCAGCGCCGCCGGGTCCGTGTCCGCCCCTGGGGTCGCCACCCAGGGTCGCCCGCGGAACAGGCCGGCCGCACCCGCCTCCACCCCGGCCTGGGTCGTCCCCGCCATCGGATGGGAGGCGACGAAACGGCTGGCCCGCTCAGGGCCCAGCCGGGCCGTCCAGGCCGCGAGCACCGGACCCTTGACCGATCCAACATCGGTGATCACCGCGGCGGGTGGCAAGGCAGCCAACAGCGCAGCAGACGGCTCCAGCAGCCGATCAAGGGGCAGCGCCAGCACCACCAGGGCGCAATCGCGAAGCACCGCCGGATCCGTCGACACCTCGCTGGCCAGGCCCCGCTGCCTGGCCCGATCGGCCGTGGCCTGACGATGCACGAGGGCCCGCACGGTTGCCCCCCTGGCGAGCAGATCAAGGCCAAGGGAGCCGCCGATCAGGCCCAGGCCCACGATTCCGACCGGATGCCGCTGCCAGAGAGCTGTCATCGTCGCTGCGGAGTCAAGGCTGCCAGCTTCCTACGATCCGGCGATGTTGGAAGCCAGCGCCCACCGGCAGCTCAAGGCTCTCCTGCTGGGGGAGGGGGCAGAACGCTGGCCGCACCATCTCACCTTGAGCCGGCTGGTGGCCCGCAGCCTGCGCCGCCACGACCACACCCTGGTTCGCCTGGTGCCAGGCACCGACCCGAGCTGGTGGATCGGCCTGCTGGTGCCCCTGGCCCTGGGCGAGACGCCCGTGGCTCTGGTGGTCAGCACGGCCCTGCGCCAGCGGCTGCTGCAGGTGGAATGGCCCCGCCTCCAGGCGGTGGGGTTGTCCCTGCCCTGCTGGCAGGGAGCCACGGCCCCACCACAGAGCCAACTCTGGCTGCTGAGCCATCAGGAACTGCTGAACGCCTGGCGCCATGGAACCCTGGCAGAACGCCAGCTGGTGATTCCGGAGGCCGAGAAGCTGGAGTGGCATCTGCGCCAGGCCATGGGCATCCGCCTCGACCCCCAGGACTGGGATCGGCTGCGGCGCTCCCAGCCAGCAGCTGAAGACAGCCTGCTGGAGCTGCACCAACGCCTGAGCCAACGCATCTTCAGCCATCCAGGCCATGGCCGGCAGCCGGTGGCGCTGGCCCCGGAGGAGGAGGCGCCCATCCGCCAGCTGCTGACGCTGCTGGCCCCCCTGCCTGATCCCTGGGACCGCTGGCTGGCCGCCCAGGGGGAGGGCTGGTGCAGCTGGGCCCAGGTGGATCCACACCTGCTGCAATGGCAGGGGCATCGCCAACCGCTGGCGCCCCTGCGGGAGCTGAAGGGTCTGCTCAGCGACCGCGGCGCCATCCTGGTGGGAGAGCTGGCCGGATCGGACCGGGCCCAGGGGCCGCCAGCCAGTGCCCTCACCCTGGGGCTGAACCCGGCGGCGGTGACCGTCGAGCTGGGTGATCCCCCCCTGGCCGAGCCGCTGCCCCTCTATGCGCCGCTGCGCCAGCCCCTGCCGAACAGCCCCCAGTTCGCCGACCACCTGCTGGATCAGAGCCGCAGGCTGGTGCTGGGGCAGGCGGGGCTGACGATTGTGCTGCTCGATGATGCCGATCTACGCCGGCGCCTCACCAGCGGCCTGGCCGCTGAGTTCGGCAGCCGCGTCGGCCAGGAAAGCACCGCCCCCGAGAGCAATGGTGTGATCTGCTGCCGCTGGAGCTGGTGGCTGGACCACCAGAGCCGGCTGCCCCAGCCCAGCCAGCTGATCGTCGCCCTGTTACCGATCGCCAGCCTGGAGGATCCGTTGACGGCGGCCCAGGTGAGTGAACTGCGCCGCCAGGGGCGGGACTGGTTTCGCGAACTGCTGCTGCCCGATGCCCTCAATCGGTTGCAGCGGGGCCTGGCCAGCCTGCGGCGCCAGGGCGGGCGGCTGGCAGTGCTGGATGGCCGCCTGCGCGCCCGCAGCTGGGGCCGCCAGGTGTTCAGCGCCCTCGAACCCTGGGTGCAACTGAACCGGCTGCTGCCCAACTGATCGCTGCCGCTGCTCCGTCGGCGCCGGCCAGGCGGAGCAGGCTGAGCAGCGCGCCGGGGCAGGGAACCAGCGGCGCCTAGCCTGAGCTCAGTTGCCAGATTCACCCCCATGGGGGAAGCCAAGCGCCGCGCCATCCAGGGCCTGCCACCACGCCAGAAGAAGGTCGACAAACCCCTTGACACCTCGCCTCGGATCGTGTCCTGGTTGCCGCTCAGCCGCAATCAGGCCGACCGCTTTGTCTCGCTCACCACCCGTGGCGCCTGGTACGGCATCGGCGCCCTGGTGCTGTTCTGGGTCACGGTGCGCTTCATCGGCCCGGCGGCGGGCTGGTGGAGCCTGGCCGATCGCTGAGCGCCCAGCGCACCACTGGCCCCGCCCCAGATCGGAACCAGCCCCAGACCTGGCTCACCGCAACGACCAAGCCAAACGTGGATCCACTGACCGAGGCCCATTCCGTTCCACAAATCGGAAGAAAACCTTAGAATTCGGGTTGATGTCCTTCTCGGGCCCCTGATGTTTCCCCGATTGGCCGAGCAATACCGGGCCTTGGTGCGCGATCTGGTGATGAGCCTGCAGGCCCTCGCCAGCAGCTTGCAGAAGCGGGGCCATGTCGCCAGCTGCTACGGCTGCGGCGACGGCAGCGACAGCGCTTCCTTTGTCGCCGACCTCGGAGAGAACCACATGGTGCGCTTCCTGGTTTCAGACTTCGGCATCAGCTGGATCGAATCCCGCGACGGTCACGAGCTGGTGAAGCTGGAGGGAGCCGAAGCCATCCAGGAACTGCATCGGGTCGCCGCGATCCTGCAATCCACCTTGGCCACACCGCAGGCCGTCGTCAGGCCGGCGATCGATTCCGTGGCCCCAACCCAGCTCGGCTCAAGACCGGAAGCGGCCTGAGACCCAAGAGGATCACGCCCCCAGCACGGGGCCCACACCAACCAGGGAGTCGGGTCCAGCCAGGCAGAAAAGAGCTGGCGGAGCCAGGCCCAGCGCCATCCAGACAGCAGCAGCCGAGGCGATTCCTGACAGGACGACGCAGTCGTCACCAGATCCATCGCCTTGCGGCCTGCCGTCGGTCCCAACGTTTCCTCTTGACGTCTGTCTCCGTTGGCCTGAGCGTGGCGAGCTCTGCGCATGGCCTTGGGCACGATGAGCTGGGCGCGTTGAACAGCTGGGTGCGTTGGACGTCGCGATGAAGTGAGCCGGGCAAGCTGAACCCTGAGAACTGAAGCGTGCGAGCTGAACCGTCTGAGCTGAACCGTCTGAGCTGAACCGTGCGAAGTTGCATGGGCAATGGACATCCCGGCAACGACGGGTACGTCGCAGATCACGGCGCTTGAACCCACCCCAGAGGAGCGCCCCAGCCCGGAATGCCCCCGCAGCTCAGCTCACAGCGTCAAGTCTCCACCCCACCAGCCTGGCGCCTGCCCTGGACAAGCCCGATGCCGTTCCAAGAGCGACCTCAGGCGCCAGTGCTGACATCGGTTACGACCGCCTGCAGCCGCCTGGGGGCTGTTCCCCCAGGTTCGGCTCGACGCCGCGATCGGCTGGGCTGCTCAACTGGCCGCCGACAGGGTGCCCAACGCCACCTCCTCCGTCTCTGCCTCTGAATCTGAATCTGAATCTGAATCTGAATCTGCGTCCGTGTCCGCCGTACCAGTGGCAGCGAGCTTGGCGGCAGCAGCCAGGGGCTTCATCGAATTGGCCGTGACCTCCGAGCCCTCGGTGAGCTTGCGGCGGGTGAGCTGCTCAATCACCTCTTTGGGGCCAGGGTTGTGCTCCAACCAGATGATCGTGTTGTCACGACCCTGGCCGATGTTGTCGCCGTCGTAGCTGTACCAGGCTCCCTTGCGACAGACCACGCCCGTTTCCTCGGCGAGATCGAGCAAGCAACCCAGAGTGCTGATGCCGCGGCCGAAGAGGATATCGAACTCGGCGATCCGGAACGGTGGCGCCACCTTGTTCTTGGCCACTTTGACCTTGGCGCGGATGCCGTACTCCTCGGTACCACGCTTGAGGGTCTGGATGCGGCGGATGTCGAGCCGCACCGAGGCGTAGAACTTGAGCGCATTACCGCCCGTGGTCGTTTCAGGGTTGCCGTAGGTGACCCCGATCTTCTGGCGCAGCTGGTTGAGGAAGATCACCGTGCAACCGGACTTGCCGATGTTGCCGGTGATCTTGCGCATCGCCTGGCTCATCAGGCGCGCCTGGCTGCCCACCGCCAGATCCCCCATCTCGCCTTCAATCTCAGCCCGGGGTGTGAGTGCAGCCACCGAGTCGACCACAACGATATCGACGGCGCCGGAGCGCACCAGCTGATCGACGATCTCCAGACCCATCTCGCCGGTATCCGGCTGGGAGACCAGCAGATTTTCGATATCGACCCCCAGAGCGGCGGCATAGACCGGATCGAGAGCATGCTCCGCATCAACAAAGGCGGCCACACCACCGCGCTTCTGCACTTCGGCAATGGCATGCAGGGTGAGGGTGGTTTTACCGGAACTCTCCGGGCCGTAGACCTCCACCACCCGACCCTTGGGATAGCCGCCCCCCAGGGCCAGGTCGAGGGTGAGCGCGCCGGTGGAAATCGTTTCCACCCGCATACGGGAGGCATCGCCAAGACGCACGATCGAACCCTTGCCGAAATTCCGCTCGATCTGGTTCAGCACCAGACCCAGGGCCTTGTCGCGCTCGGCCATGGCCTTGGCATCAGCGGCGGACGCCGCCTTGGAGGCTGAAGAAGGGGTGGACAGGGAACCGGACGTGCCGGATGCAGCCTTGGAATCGGCGGGCATGGAAAGGATGAGCGATGGAAACGGGCCGCAGGGCAGAAGCTTGGGACCGGAGCTGGACGCCGGAACCAGGAGCCGGATCACGACCGGAACCTGTCCGGTGGCCATCCTGCGACCTCTGGAGAGCTAGTGCCACCGGCCGGGGCCGGCGTACCACTTGCGCATAGTACGGGCGTACTCTAGCGGGTCAGGGCCAGTGCGCCAGGGGGGACTGGAAGGTCGCCGGCTCCAGCCAGTGGATATCGGCTTCCTCCAGCCCCTGGCGATCGCCCGGGGCCAGGTAGCCCCAGGCCACCAGAAAACAGCGCACCGTCTCCAGGCCTGGGGTAGCGCGCACCAGCTCAAGGGTGGGACGGCGATCTTCAACAAACCAGAGGGGCCGTTGCCGCAGCCGCAACAACACCTCGGTCTTGCTGCCCTGCTCATGGCCATAGAGAGCCGCCGGCTCCAGGGCGGCGGCGGCCAGCAACTCCGCGGCGAAAGCTCGTCCTTTGGTGGTGAGCACCGCCCAGGACGCCCCTTCCTGCTCGAGGGCAGCCAGGCGCTCGGGCACGCCGGGAAAGAAGCGGTGCAGGGCCAGCCAGCTGCTGCGGTCGCTGGCGATGGCCTCGGAGCGGACCGACTCCAAAGCCCCCTGGAGCTGCTGGGGGCTCCAGCCCCAACGCGCCAGAGCGGGCTTGAGGGCGCCGTCGTAATTGGCCAGGAGGCCAGCCAGATCGCCGTCGGCCCGGCCCAGCTCGGCCGCCATCAGCACCATCTCCCAGCCGTGATGGATCAGCGGCCGCAAGCGGGCGAAGCCGGCGGGGGGCTCCTCGGGCAGGGAGAGGTCGGGTGCCAGGCCCAGGGCGGCTCGACGGGCCGACCACCAGTACTCGCGCATGCCATCCACCAGCACGCCATCAAAGTCGAAGACCAGCAAGGGGCCCGAGGGCGAAGCGGCGACCATCAGCTCATGCCAGCGGAGCTGGAACGCCAAAAAACCTAAAAACTGGGTCGCTAGGATTCGAACCTAGGAATGGCGGGACCAAAACCCGCTGCCTTACCGCTTGGCGACGACCCATTGGTTGGTCCACGAAAGAGACCAGGGTTGGTTCGGTCAGAAAACCGACGCGCTCCGGCGAAGCCGGTGCCTTGCTAGTTACCCACAGCGGCCGGTCCTTCGTCAACAGGCCTGGGGCTCATGGGGGAAACACCCGCAGCCGCTGCTGGGCTCCCCGCCCGAAGACAGCAGAGCGCAAGCGGTAGTGGCGCACCAGATCCTCCTGCATGCGCCTGACTCGATCACTGCGGGGCAGGAGCTCAACCGGCCGCCCCTGGGGGAGCACCACCTGCTCCACCGCCAGACGGCACTCCTCCAGGGCCCCATGGTCATCATCCAGCCGCTGGCCGCTGGCGAGAGCTTCCGGCACGAGCGGCGGCTGGCGGCGCTCCAGCAGCCGCTGAATGGCGCGCTGCAGCTGATGCAGGCTGTCCGACTTGATCACCAGAATCGGCAGACCCAGGGCCTGGGCCCGGCGCCGCAGCTCCGGATCGCGCCCCAGCTCACCGCGCAGGCTGAGCACGGCATCGGCGAGCTCGGGTTCGGCCACCACTTCTGCCGGTAAGCGGCTGCTGCGCAAGGCCTCCTGCAACAGCTGGGGAGGCAGGCCGAGGGCGCAGAGGCGCAGGGGAGCAGGTGCCGCCATCGGCGCTGGGGTCTGCGGCGGAGCCAGCTGGGGCTCCCGCGACGGGGAGGCGAAGGGATCGGGCAGGGGCACAGCGGCGAGCGGCCTGCCGCCCCGCAGGCCCGACCCGAGAATCGGCGTGACGACCGGACTGGTCCCAGGGCGAGCGGGGGCCGGCGCCGCGAGTGGGGCCAGCTCGCGCCGCAGCAGGTGGCCGTCCGCACCGAGTTCCCGGATCTCCGGGCGAGGACTCTGACCCCGCAACAACAGATCCACGGTGGCTGCCACCTCGCGATGCACCAACCAGCGATGGCGACTGTGCATCTCCACCGCCATCGCAAAGGTGGGCTCGGCAGCCCGCTCCAGCACAGTCTTCTGGGTGCGACGGCGGCGCGCCTCCTCGTCCCCCAGGGTCACCGATTGAATGCCACCGACCAGGTCGCTGAGGGTGGGGTTCTTGATCAGATTGGCGAGTTCGTTGCCATGGGCCGTGGCCACCAGCATCACGCCCCGCTCGGCAATGGTGCGGGCCGCCTGCGCTTCGAGCTCCGTGCCGATCTCATCGATCACGATCACCTCAGGCATGTGGTTTTCCACGGCCTCGATCATCACCTGGTGCTGCAGTTCCGGCCGGGCCACCTGCATGCGCCGCGCCCGGCCGATGGCCGGATGGGGGATATCGCCATCTCCGGCGATCTCGTTGCTGGTGTCGATCACCACCACCCGTCGCAACAGGTCATCGGCCAGCACCCGGGCGATTTCGCGCAGGGCCGTGGTCTTGCCCACCCCGGGCCGGCCCATCAACAGGATGGAACCACCGGAATCGAGCAGATCGCGCACCATCGCCACCGTGCCGAACACGGCCCGACCCACCCGACAGGTGAGCCCCACCACCTCGCCGGTGCGATTGCGGATGGCACTGATGCGATGCAGGGTGCATTCGATGCCAGCCCGGTTGTCACCACCGAAGGGTCCCAGCCGCTCGATCACACCCTGCAGATCGCCACGGCCAATTGGCACGTCACCAAGGGCCACGGCCCGGCCGGGATAGCGGGCCTCAGGCAGCCGGCCCAGATCGAGTACCACCTCCAGCAGCTCATCGCGGGCCGCGGAGCTGGCGAGCTGCTGCTGCACGCTGTGCGGCAGCAGCTCCAGCAGACGATCGAGATCGTCGGTGATGCGCTGGGTCGGGGGGGAGGGCAGGGCGACCAATGGCTGGGGTGGCGGGCGCAACGGGATCGCGGCCATCGCCAGGCTTCGGTTCTAGCGTCAGCGAGCAAGACGACGGGGCCCCCGTCACCATGGCGGCTGAACAGGTGTTGGCATGTCTCATGACCTGAACATCGGCGGCACGCTGCTGCATGTGGGCTGCGGGCCGGCCAGGATCGGCGACACGCCCTTCGCCTCTCTGGGCTGGCGGGAGATCCGCCTCGACATCGATGTCGCAGTCGCCCCGGATCTGATCGGCAGCATGACGGCCATGGACCAGGTGGCCGACGCCAGCGTCGATGCGATCTTCTCCTCCCACAACATTGAGCATCTCGAAGCCCACGAGGTGCCCATCGCCCTGGCGGAGTTCCAACGGGTGCTGCGCCCCGGGGGATTGGCCCTGATCACCTGTCCGGATCTGGACGCCATCGCCGCGCAGATCCTGGAGCATGGCCTCACACCACCCGCTTACCAGAGCCCGGCTGGCCCGATCAGTCCCCTGGACATGATCTACGGCCATCGGCCATCCCTGGCGGCGGGACAGCGGTTCATGGCCCACCGCTGCGGTTTCAACCAGGCAGCCCTGGTGGCCACGCTGGAAGCGGTGGGCTTCGCCCAGGTGGTGGCCCTGAGCCGACCCGAACGCTTCGATCTCTGGGCCCTGGCCAGCCTTGAAACCTGGCCCGCCATGGCCTTCAACGAAGCCGCGCTGACCCTGCTGCCCCGCCCAGCTGACGCCTGAAGCGGCTCCTGAAGCGATCGACCCCGGCGGTTCAGCCGCGGATCAGCCAGGGCCGCACCAGCTCGGCGCTGATGGCAACAGCGAGGGGCAGCAGATCGGCCTGATCAAGCAGCCGGCCGCCCCGCTCCTGGGCCTGCAGCAGCAGCGGCTGCAGGCGCGCCCGGGCGACGCTGCCGAAGGCCACCCCGGCCACGGCTCGCGCCAGGGCTGGATCCAGCCCTTGCACCAGGGGCAAGGTGCGCTCATTCGTGCCGCCCGCCAGCTGCAACGGCCCCGGCGGCGCCAGCGGCGCCACGGCTCGCAGCAGGCGCACGGCGGCCCGGGCCGTGCCGGCGCCCACATCGCCGCTCATCGGCCGGCCGTCGAGCTGCCAGAGCGGCGCCAGCCCCGCCTGCCGCACCTGCCCATGGCGCTGCCAGAGCTCCTGAGCCAAGGCCTCGGGCGTGGGCGCTGCCGGACTGACGCCCGCCGCCCCCGCTGCCGATTCGAGACCGCAACTGACCGCCAACCGTCGCAATGGCACCCCGGAGGCGCGCACCTGCTCCAGCCGCTCCGCGAAGGCATCGGCGCGACCGATGCGGGTATGAAGCTCGACCGCATCGGGTTGCAGCTCAGCCAACAGGTCGGCCACCTGAGCGGCGGGCAGGTTGTGATCCCGTTCCTGGATCAGCCCCAGGGGGCAGGCCGGCAGGCAGCGACCGCAGCCGTAGCAGCGGTTGGCCAGCACACCGGCTGGCAGGGCCCTGGACGCCTCAGCACCAGAGCCCGGTCTCGGGCCGGGGGTCGGCCCTGAGGCCAGCTCCAGATTCAGCAGACCACCTGGCTGCAGCGGCGGGATCGCCAGGGCCGGGCAGACGCGCGCACAGGGGCGCGGGCAGGTGGGGGGGCAGCGGGCCGGATCGAACCAGGCCTTGCGGAAGTGGGGGTCGGCCCCGTCGCTGAGGCTCACCATCAACCAGGGTCTGGCCGCGCCGCGGCTTTCGGCCCAGCTGATGCCACGACGGGCCGCCGCCAGCACGGCCGGATCAGCCGCCAGATCGAGGCAGTGAACACCCGCCAGGCTGTAGAGGCCAGCCAGATCCTCGATCGCAGCGAGATCCTGATTGCTGGCACCGCCAATCCACTTCACCCAGCGGCCCCGGGCCAGAGCCTGCTCGGGAAAAAGGGGGGGGCTGGCGGGGGCGATGGCCATAGCGGGCACGAGCAGCCATCCTCCCAACCGTTCAGCCGGCAAGCGATTCAGCCGTTGCCACTGGGCAGGGCTTCGCCCTCAGCGTCAGCGGTGTTGGCAAGAGGGGCCTCACCTTGCGGAGCCAGCTCCATCCCACTCAGCCCCAGCTTGCTGGCAAGCCAAGGGGCCGTGATGCCCCCCAGACCCACCGTCATCAAGATGGTGAGAAACACCAGCCCCTTGAGGGCGCCAGCGGCGGGCACACCCGCCTGCTCCAGCTCGAGGGCAAACAGGCTGGCCACCGCCGCGGTGACGATGCCGCGGGGGGCGATCCAGCTGACCAGCAGCTTCTCGCGCCCGTTCAGCGGTAACCCCACACCGGCCGACATCACCACCAGAAGACGCAGCAGCATCAGCCCCACCACGCACAACACGCCCCCCAGCCCCAACGGGCTCAGTTCAGCCCAGGACACATCAGCCGCCAGCAGCGGGAACAACACCGTGATCGCCAGCATCGCCAACTGGGAGATCAACTCATCGAGCGAACTGGCCGCCGTATCGAGGCGCAGCCCCACCACCACGCCCGCACTCACCGCCGCCGGCAAACCCGACTCGGGCAGCAGAGCCTCGCAGCCACTGAACAACAGGAACAAGGTGCCCAGGGTGAGTTGCAGGGAGAGGGCGCCAGCCGCCGGATCGGCTCCCCCGGAGCCGGCCTGACGCTCAGCGCTCTCGACCCGCTCCAGCACCAGCGCCAGCAACAGCCCGGCCAGGGCGCCCAGACCGACGCCCACGCCCAGCCGCATCAACAGGCGCCAGGCCACATCCTGCCAACCGCCCAGATCGCCGAGCGCCAGCTGCAGCAACAGCAGAGCCAACACCGCACTCACCGGCTCCAGGATCAGACCCTCCGCCTCCAGCACCCGGCCCAGAAAAGGACTGAGACGCATCTGGCGCACGAGGGGGTTCACCACCGTGGGGCCGGTAGCCAGGGCGATGGCGCCAAACACCAACGCCAGCGGCCAGGGGAGCCCAGCCACCCAGTGCGCCAGGGCGGCGCCACCAGCCAGGCCGAGCACCGAGCGCACCAGCACCAACTGCAGCACCGAGCGCTGCAGATCGCGCCCCGCCAAGCGCAGATTGAGTCCGCCATCGAAGAGCACCAGGCTCACCAACAGGCCCACCAAAGGCTCCAGGCCGCGACCCAGCTGATCCGGCTGGATCCAACCGAAGCCGGCGCGACCGAGCAGCAGACCAGTCGCCAGCAGCAGCACCACGGCTGGCAGTCCGCTGAGGCGGGCCGCCAGCTGGGCCAGCGAACCCGAAAAGAACGACACACCCCAGATCAGGGCCAGTCGTCCTTGAAGATCAGGCACCTACAAGCTGCTCCAACGGCTGCCAGCGCAGAGCACGGGAGCCGCCCATCTCCACCACCACCTTGAGCCGCGGTTCGCGGCGACAGAGCCCACACAAGGCGGCCAACTCAGCGGCTGAGAGCACCTGACCCTCCAGCAACCAAAGCAGCACAGGGGCCGTGCCCTCAAACTGGGGGCCAAGCAGGGGCATCACCCGCTGCACCTCACCCACAGCCGCTCCGCGGCCGACGCTCTGATGACCCAGATGGGGGGGGCGCACCCCGTGGAGTTGAAACAGAAAAGCCTCCGGATCACCGAGGCCCCGGGCGGAGGTCATCTGGGCCCGGTAGCCGGCAGCCCGGAGCCGGCGCAGCAGCCTGGTTTCGGCGCCACCCTCCAGGGGGACATACAAGGCCAGAGCTCCGGAGCGCTCGAGGTCCTGGCGAAAACCGCGGCCGGTCAGCAGCAGGGGCATCGGAGCGTCAAGCGTCACTGGGGGGGAGTCTGACAGTCCCAGCGGCCAGAAGGTGGGCCATGGGGCCATGAGGTACATTGGTTTCTTGTGCTGTTGATCTGTGCCCGTCCGCTAGCCGGGCCTCCAGAGCGCAGCACAGGGATCGTCATTGGTGACGATCTCTCCAGGCCAGTACGGAACCAGGAAGCGAAGGACTCATTTCTTCATCTACTGGCACCGTCGGGAAACTGCCCAGGCCCGTCAGGAGTTCGCTCCCAACGGCGTCATCGGAGAAGTCCCAGCCCGCTGATTCGCCTCGCTAGCCCCTGACGACCGAAACCGAATCCTCTGGATCTACGGGTTCGTTCATCATTAATTGCGATTCCACGAATTCAGCTCCCCGCCGTCCAACTCGGTGCCTTCGGCACGGAGTCGGCGCCGCCAACCTCCCTCCCGGAGGCTGCGGCAACGGCAGTCCAGCTGGCGTTGTTCTCCCTCCCATGTCCATCGGCATTCTTGGGAAGAAACTGGGCATGTCCCAGTTCTTCGACCCCGAGGGCAGATCCATCCCGGTCACCTTGATCGAGGCGGGACCCTGCCGTATCACCCAGCTTAAAAACGAAGCGATCGACGGCTACACCGCCGTGCAGATCGGGTTCGGTGAAATTCGCGAAAAACTCGTGAATAAACCAGCCCGTGGCCACCTTGCCAAATCCGGCAGCGATCCACTGCGCCACCTGCGCGAATACCGCGTGGAAGGCGTCGACGGTCTGGAACTCGGCAGCGCCATCACGGTGGCGGATTTCGAAGCCGGCCAGAAAGTCGACGTCAGCGGCGACACCATGGGTCGTGGCTTCGCCGGCCTACAGAAGCGCCACGGCTTCAGCCGCGGTCCGATGAGCCACGGTTCAAAGAATCACCGCGAGCCCGGCTCGATTGGCGCCGGCACCACGCCGGGTCGCGTCTATCCCGGCAAGCGCATGGCCGGTCGCTACGGCGGCAAACAGATCACCACCCGCGGGCTCGTCATCCTCAAGGTGGACACCGAGCGCAACCTGCTGGTGGTCAAGGGTTCGGTCCCCGGCAAGCCCGGTGCCCTGCTCGACATCCGCCCGCACAAGCGGGTGGGCAGCAAAGCCGCGAACTGAGGAGGAGAACCATGACTGACTGTGTAATTCGCGACTGGCAAGGCAAGGAAGCTGGCAAAGCCTCCCTGAACCTCAAGGTCGCCAAGGAAACCTCCGCTGCCAATCTGCTGCACCGCGCCGTGGTGCGTCAGCTGGCCAACGCCCGCCAGGGCACCGCCAGCACGCTCACCCGTGCCGAGGTAGCCGGTGGTGGCCGCAAGCCCTACAAACAGAAAGGCACCGGCCGGGCCCGCCAGGGTTCGATCCGTACGCCCCTGCGTCCCGGTGGTGGCGTCACCTTCGGCCCCAAGCCCCGCAGCTACGAGCTGGGCATGAACCGCAAGGAGCGACGCCTGGCCCTGCGCACTGCCCTGATGAGCCGCAATGGTGACATCACGGTGGTGAGGGACTTCGGCCAAGGCCTCGATACCCCCAAGACCAAAGACATCATTGCGGCCCTGGCTCGCTTCGACATCGCCGCCAATGCCAAGGTGCTGCTGGTGATCGATGGCGCCAGCGACGCCGTCAAACTCTCGGTGCGCAATCTCGAGAGGGTCAAGCTGATCGCCGCCGATCAGCTCAATGTCTTCGATCTGCTCCATGCCAACAAATTGGTGTTGAACGAAGAAGCACTCGCGAAGATTCAGGAGGTCTACGGAGATGGCTGAACGTTTTGCAGGCCGGCTGGCGGATGTGATCCGTCGCCCGCTGATCACCGAGAAGGCCACCCGAGCCCTCGAACTCAACCAGTACACCTTTGAGGTGGACCATCGGGCTGCCAAGCCCGACATCAAGGCGGCCGTCGAATCCTTGTTCGGCGTCAAAGTCGTCGGTGTCAGCACCATGAATCCTCCCCGTCGCTCCCGTCGGGTGGGACGCTTCGCCGGCAAACGTGCCCAGGTGAAGAAGGCCGTGGTGCGTCTCGCCGAAGGCAACGCCATCCAGCTATTCCCTGAGTCCTGAGGGGTCTGAAACGTCATGGCAATCCGTAATTACAGGCCCAACACCCCCGGCACTCGCACCCTGGTCGTCACCGACTTCAGCGAGATCACCGGCAAGAAAAGGGAGCGCGGCCTGGTCATCGCCAAGCACCGCCGCAAGGGTCGCAACAACCGCGGTGTGATCACCTGCCGCCATCGCGGCGGCGGCCACAAACGGCTCTATCGCATCATCGACTTCCGTCGCGACAAGCACGGCGTCGAAGCGCGAGTGGCAGCGATCCACTACGACCCGCACCGCAATGCGCGGCTGGCGCTTCTCTATTACAGCGATGGCGAGAAGCGTTACATCCTGGCTCCCGCTGGTCTCGAAGTCGGTCAAAGCCTGGTCTCCGGCCCGGAAGCACCGATCGAGAACGGCAATGCGCTGCCCCTGGCGGCGATCCCACTCGGCTCCAGTGTTCACAACGTCGAGCTCTACGCCGGTCGTGGCGGCCAGATGGTGCGCACAGCTGGCGCCAGCGCCCAGGTGATGGCCAAGGAGGGTGACTACGTCGCCCTCAAGTTGCCCTCCACCGAGGTGCGCCTGGTCCGTCGTGAGTGCTACGCCACCCTCGGTGAAGTGGGTAACAGCGAACAGCGCAACACCAGCCTGGGCAAGGCAGGTCGCAAGCGCTGGCTGGGACGTCGGCCCCAGGTGCGAGGCAGTGTCATGAACCCCTGCGACCACCCCCACGGTGGTGGCGAAGGTCGGGCACCGATCGGTCGTTCCGGCCCGGTGACACCCTGGGGCAAACCAGCCCTGGGCTACAAGACCCGCAAGCGCAACAAGCCCAGCAACCGGTTCGTGCTTCGGAAACGTCGTCGCACCTCCAAACGGAGCCGTGGCGGACGCGACTCCTGATGACTCACACCGCACTGCTGTACGCCTGATCCGCCATGGGACGCTCACTCAAAAAAGGCCCGTTTGTTGCCGACAGCCTGCTTCGCAAGCTCGAGAAGCAAAACGCCGCCGACGACAAGACCGTGATCAAGACCTGGTCACGGGCCTCCACCATCCTGCCGATGATGATCGGCCACACCATTGCCGTTCACAACGGCAAGGCTCATGTGCCCGTCTACGTGACCGAGCAGATGGTGGGCCACAAACTGGGGGAATTCGCCCCCACCCGCACCTTCCGGGGCCACATCAAAGACAAGAAGGGAGGCCGCTGAACCAATGGCAAACACCAACCCCGCCAAGACCAATCCGGCCCAAGCCCTCGCTCACGGTCGCTACATCCGTGGCTCCGTGTCCAAGGTGCGTCGGGTGCTCGATCAGATCCGGGGGCAGAGCTACCGCGACGCCCTGATCATGCTCGAGTTCATGCCCTACCGCTCCACCGGCCCCATCACCAAGGTGCTGCGGTCAGCCGTGGCCAATGCCGAACACAACCTCGGCCTTGACCCGTCCAACCTGGTGGTGATCGAGGCCAGCGCCGACATGGGTCCCTCCCTGAAGCGCTTCCGGCCCCGAGCCCAAGGGCGTGCCTACGCCATCAAAAAACAGACCTGCCACATCAACATTGGTGTGGCGGCCCCTTCCGCCTGAACCCCGAGGACACCGACCGATGGGACACAAGATCCATCCAACCGGCCTGCGCCTGGGGATCACCCAGGAACACCGCTCCCGCTGGTACGCACCGAGCAAAACCTATCCGGCCCTCCTTCAGGAGGATGACCGGATCCGCAAGTTCATCCACAAGAAGTACGCCTCCGCCGGTATCAGCGATGTGCTGATCGCCCGTAAGGCCGATCAGCTCGAAGTTGAGCTCAAGACCGCCCGTCCCGGTGTGCTGGTTGGCCGCCAGGGCAGCGGCATTGAGGACCTGCGCACCGGCATTCAGAAAACCATCGGTGATGCGAACCGTCAGGTCCGTATCAACGTGGTGGAAGTCGAGCGGGTCGACGCCGACGCCTTTCTGCTCGCCGAATACATTGCTCAGCAATTGGAGAAGCGGGTCGCCTTCCGCCGCGTCATGCGCATGGCGGTGCAGCGCGCCCAGCGTGCTGGGGTGCTCGGTCTGAAACTGATGGTCGCCGGCCGTCTCAACGGTGCCGAAATCGCCCGCACCGAATGGACCCGCGAGGGTCGCGTCCCCCTGCACACCCTGCGGGCCGATATCGATTACGCCACCAAGGTTGCTACCACCACCTATGGCGTTCTCGGCATCAAGGTCTGGGTGTTCAAAGGTGAGGTGCTCCCCGGCCAGAAAGACCAGCTGCCCGTGGGTGGAGCACCCAAGCGCCGTGCCAACCGCCGGCCGCAACAGTTCGAAGACCGCTCCAACGAGGAGTGAGGGAGGCCTGAACCATGCTGAGTCCAAGACGCGTCAAATTCCGCAAACAGCAGCGCGGCCGCATGCGCGGCGTCGCTACTCGCGGTAACACCATCGCCTTCGGGGAGTTCGCTCTTCAGGCCCAGGAATGTGGCTGGATCACCTCCCGCCAGATCGAGGCCAGTCGCCGGGCGATGACCCGCCACGTCAAACGTGGTGGGCAGATCTGGATCCGGATCTTCCCCGACAAGCCCGTCACCATGCGTGCAGCCGAAACCCGCATGGGTTCTGGTAAGGGCAACCCGGAGTTCTGGGTCGCCGTGATCAAGCCAGGCCGCATTCTGTTCGAAATGGGTGGCCCGGAAATCACTCCGGAAATCGCCAAGGAGGCCATGCGTCTGGCGCAGTTCAAACTGCCGATCAAGACGAAGTTCATCTCCCTGCCCGAGCAGCCGAGCAAGGTGGATGGCACCGACACGGTTCCGCCCGCAGCCGCAGCCGTCCAGGCCGCGCCTGAGCCCACCCTTGTGGAGTCCTGACCATGGCCCGTCCCGAAATCGCCGAGGTGCGCAACCTCACCGAAGGCGAACTCACCGAACAGATCAACGCCACCCGCCGCGAACTGTTCGATCTCCGCTTCCAGCAGGCCACCCGCCGTCTGGAGCATCCGCACCGCTTCAAGCAGGCCCGCATCAAGCTGGCCCACCTTCTCTCGGTGCAGAAGGAGCGTCAGCGCTCCACCGCCTCCTGATCCCCTCGATTCCCATGGCACTCAAGGAAAGGGTCGGCATCGTCGTCAGCGACAAGATGGACAAAACGGTGGTGGTAGCGGTTGAAAACCGCTTCCCTCACCCCATCTATCTGAAGACGGTCAGCCGCACCACCCGCTACAAAGCCCACGACGAAGCCAATGGTTGCCGCGTCGGTGACCGGGTTCGTATCACCGAAACCCGCCCGCTCAGCCGCACCAAACGCTGGATGGTGGCTGAAGTGATTTCCACGGCCGCGGGCTCCACCCCGTCGGCTGCCACCTGAGGAGGACCTCCCGATGATTCAGCAGGAAACCTTCCTCAATGTCGCTGACAACAGCGGCGCCAAGCGCATTCAATGCATCCGAGTGCTGGGCACCAACCGTCGCTACGCCCACGTGGGCGATGTGATCGTGGCAGCCGTCAAGGACGCCATGCCCAACATGGGAGTCAAGAAGTCGGATGTGGTCAAGGCCGTTGTGGTTCGCACCAAGGCCACCCTGCGCCGCGACACCGGCAACTCGATCCGCTTCGATGACAACGCCGCGGTGATCCTGGGCAACGACAACAACCCCAAGGGCACCCGGGTCTTCGGTCCCGTCGCTCGGGAACTGCGCGAGCGCAACTTCACCAAGATCGTGTCCCTCGCTCCGGAGGTGATCTGAACCATGGCCACCGCAACTCCCAAGGCGAAGACCCCGGTGCGCATCAAGATGCGCATCAAGAAGGGCGACACCGTGCAGGTGATCACCGGCAAGGACAAGGGCAAGACCGGTGAGGTCCTGCGCACCCTTCCCTACGAGAACCGCCTGATCGTGCAGGGCATCAACCTGCGCACCCGTCACCTCAAGCCCACTCAAGAAGGCGAGAGCGGCCGCATTGTCACGGAGGAAACCTCCCTGCATGCCTCCAACGTGATGCTGTACTCCACCACAAAGAACGTCGCCAGCCGCGTCGCGATTGTGGTGGACAAGGACGGCACCAAGAAACGTCGCCTCAAGAAAACCGGTGAGGTGATCGATTGATCGCCACCGCCACTGGCCGCTGTTGCTAACGCCAAACCGGCAAAGGCACAGCAGCTCACCCCTATAGCTTCCTCCTCTATTTCCCCCCACCCGTCCGCCTTCTGACCACGTCCAGAAGCGCACTCCTTCCCTCCGTCATGTCACTGAAACAGCGCTACTGGGAGACGATCCAGCCCAAGTTGCTGAAGGATCTGAGTCTCTCCAATGTCCACGAGGTTCCCAAGGTGCTCAAGGTCACCGTCAACCGGGGACTTGGTGAAGCCGCCCAGAATGCCAAGGCACTTGAAGCTTCCATCACCGAACTGGCTACCATCACTGGTCAGAAAGTGGTGGTGACCCGGGCGAAAAAGGCCATTGCTGCCTTCAAAATCCGCCAGGGCATGCCCATCGGTGTCACCGTCACCCTCCGGGGTGAGCGGATGTACGCCTTCCTGGAGCGTCTGATCAACCTGGCCCTGCCCCGCATCCGCGACTTCCGCGGTGTGAGCCCCAGGAGTTTTGACGGCCGGGGTAATTACACCCTGGGCATCCGTGAGCAGATCATCTTCCCCGAGATCTCTTTCGACAAGATCGACGCCATCCGAGGAATGGACGTCACGATCGTGACCAGCGCCCGCAGCGATGAAGAGGGCCGGGCCCTCCTCCGCGAGATGGGGATGCCGTTCCGCAGTAACTGAGGCTCTTCCGGACCCGACCATGGCCAACCACGACCCGATTTCCGACATGCTCACCCGCATCCGCAATGCGAGTGAGAAGCGTCACGAGAGCACCAGGATTCCTGCGTCCCGCATGTCCCGGAGCATCGCCAATGTGCTGCAGCAAGAAGGCTTCATCGCCGCCATTTCCGAAGACGGAGAAGGCGTCCTGAAGCAACTGGTGCTGGAGCTCAAGTACAGCGGCAAGCATCGCCAGCCCACCATCCGCCGCGTGCAGCGGGTGAGCAAGCCAGGCCTGCGTATCTACAAGAACACCCGCCAGCTGCCCAAAGTGCTCGGCGGCCTCGGAGTGGCGATCATCTCCACCTCCAGGGGTGTGATGAGCGACCGTGATGCCCGCAAACAGGGCGTCGGCGGCGAAGTGCTCTGCTACGTCTACTGATCCCGGGAGGAAACAGCCATGTCACGTATCGGTAAAGCTCCGATTCCAATTCCTGAGAAGGTGAGCGTCAGCCTCAACGGCCTCGACGTCACCGTCAAAGGCCCCAAGGGTGAACTCCGCCGCACCCTGCCCGATGGAGTCACCATCAGCCAGGACGGCGACACCCTGGTGGTCGCTCCGTCCAGCAGCAACCGCCGCTCCCGCGAGCGCCACGGCCTCAGCCGCACCCTCGTTGCCAACATGGTGGAGGGCGTGAGCCAGGGCTTCACGCGCAAGCTTGAGATCGTGGGCGTGGGTTACCGCGCTTCGGTTCAAGGCACGAAGCTGGTCGTCTTGGCCGGCTACAGCCACCCGGTTGAGATGGTGCCGCCCGACGGCGTCACCTTCGCCGTTGAGAACAACACCAACGTGTTGGTCTCAGGGGCCAACAAGGAGCTGGTCGGCAACGAAGCCGCCAAGGTGCGCGCCATTCGTCCGCCTGAGCCCTACAAGGGCAAAGGCATCAAGTACGAGGGTGAGCGGATCCTGCGCAAGGCCGGCAAGACCGGCAAGAAATAGAGGTCTGCACGAGCACCGTTAGCCTGTTCCCCATGTCTTCCATCTCCCGCAAACAGCAGACCCAGAAGCGCCACCGCCGCCTGCGTCGTCTGCTCTCCGGCACTGCCGTCCGGCCCAGGCTGGCGGTGTTCCGCTCTAACAATCACATTTACGCCCAGGTCATCGACGACGACGCCCAGAGCACGCTCTGTGCGGCCTCAACGCTCGACAAGGACCTGCGCACCAGCCTCACGGCCGGTGCCACCTGCGATGCTTCGATCGCCGTGGGCCAACTGGTCGCCCAGCGTGCTCTCGCCAAGGGCATCCAGCAGGTGGTCTTCGATCGCGGCGGCAACCTGTATCACGGCCGGGTCAAAGCCCTTGCCGATGCCGCCCGGGAAGCGGGCCTTCAATTCTGATCCTGCTCTCACCATGACCGAAACCAACGACCAGATCCAGACCAACGACATCCCGGCAGCGTCCGACGTTCCCGCAGCGGCTGAAGGCCAGCAGCAGGAACGTCGTGGTGGTGGCGGCGGCGGCGGCAAAGGAGGTGGAGATCGCGATCGCCGCGGTGGCGGCGGCCGAGGCCGGGACAACCGGCGCGGCCAGGAGCGCGACTCCGAATGGCAGGAGCGAGTCGTCCAGATCCGCCGCGTCTCCAAGACCGTCAAAGGCGGCAAGAAGATGAGCTTCCGCGCCATCGTCGTCGTCGGCAACGAACGCGGCCAGGTCGGCGTCGGTGTCGGCAAGGCCGGTGATGTCATCGGGGCCGTCCGCAAGGGTGTGGCCGATGGCAAGAAGCATCTGGTCAAGGTTCCCCTCACCCGCACCAGCTCGATCCCCACCCTCAGCAACGGCCGCGATGGCGCCGCCAGCGTGTTGATCCGGCCGGCCGCTCCCGGTACCGGGGTGATTGCGGGCGGTTCGATCCGCACGGTGCTTGAGCTGGCCGGCATCAAGAACGTGCTGGCCAAGCGGCTGGGTTCCAAGACCCCGCTCAACAATGCCCGCGCCGCCATGGTCGCCCTGGCGGGCCTTCGCACCCACAAGGAGACCGCCAAGGAGCGGGGCATCTCCCTTGAGCAGCTCTACTCCTGAGATCCCCGATGACCACCTACTCTCTCGACAATCTCCAGCCCCAGCCCGGATCACGCCGCCGCAAAACCCGCAAGGGTCGCGGTATCGCCGCTGGCCAGGGCGCCAGCTGCGGTTTCGGCATGCGTGGCCAGAAGTCACGCTCAGGCCGGCCCACCCGCCCCGGCTTTGAGGGTGGCCAGATGCCTCTCTATCGGCGTGTGCCCAAGCTGAAGCATTTCCCCTTGGTCAACCCCAAGGAGTACACGATCATCAACGTGAGCAAGCTCGCCGATCTCAAGGCGGGCAGCACCGTCAGCATGGATTCACTGGTCAAGCAAGGCCTGGTCACCAGCCCCAAACACCCGCTCAAGGTGCTTGGCAACGGTGAGCTCGCGGTGACCCTCACCGTGCAGGCGGCAGCCTTCACCACCAGCGCCCGCGAAAAAATCGAAGCCGCCGGTGGCACCTGTGAGATCACCGGCTGAGTCCGGTGTCCTCCTCCGCCTGCTCCTAGGTTCAGAGCCGTCTGCCACGCCATCCGGCCGGCAGGCGGCTCTTTGCGTCGGTCGGCTCCCCAGCAGCGCGCCCGTTTCTCTTCCGTCCCAATCTCCCCTCAGCATCCGTCATGGTCGTCAGCAGGGGGCGCAACCCCAGCGCCGCTGAAATCATCAGCCAGCTGTTCCAGGCGAAGACCCTCCGCGACAGGGTTCTCACCACCCTCGGCCTGTTGATGCTGGTGCGGCTGGGGATCTACATCCCCGTGCCAGGCATCGATCGCGTCGCCTTCCAGGAATTCCTTTCCCGCGGCGGTCAGCTGATCGGTTTCCTCAACATCTTCACCGGCGGTGGCCTCTCCACCCTGGGCGTGTTCGCGCTGGGCATTCTGCCCTTCATCAACGCCTCGATCATCCTGCAGCTGCTCACCGCAGCCCTGCCCCAGCTCGAGGATCTGCAGAAGAACGAGGGGGAGGCGGGTCGCCGCAAAATTGCCCAGATCACCCGCTATGTGGCCCTGGGCTGGGGAATCCTGCAAAGCACGGTCTTCGCCCTCATCCTGCGCCAGTACGCCCTGCCCGGATTGCCCGACTGGCTGTTCGTCATGCAGACCAGCCTGGCCCTGGTCACCGGATCGATGGTGGTGATGTGGATCAGTGAAGTGATCACCGAGCGCGGAATCGGCCAGGGGGCGTCGCTGGTGATCTTCATCAACATCGTCGCCACCCTGCCTGATGCGCTGGGATCCACCATCCAGCTGGCCCAGACCGGCGATCGCAGCACCGTCGGCGGCATCGTCGTGCTGTTGCTGGTGTTCCTGGTCACGATCGTCGGCATCATCTTTGTGCAGGAAGGCAACCGACGCATTCCGATCGTGAGTGCCAAACGCCAGGTGGGCGGCTCCGGCATGCTCTCCTCCCGCCAGAGCTATCTGCCCCTGAAGCTCAATGCCGGTGGCGTGATGCCGATCATTTTCGCCTCAGCAGTGGTGTTCCTGCCACTCACCATTGCCAACCTCACCCGCAACGCCTGGTTGGTCAAAGCCGCCGGTTACCTGAGCCCGAACAGCAGCACGCCCTGGCTTTATCCACTGGTCTTCTTTGCCCTGATCCTGGGTTTCGGCTTCTTCTACGCCTCGCTCACCGTCAATCCGGTCGACATCGCCACCAACCTCAAACGCAGCGGTGTGGCGATCCCAGGGGTGCGCCCGGGATCGGCCACGGCCAACTATCTTGGCGGCGTTCAGAACCGTCTCACCCTGCTGGGGGGCCTCTTCCTCGGCTTCGTGGCGATCATCCCCTCGGCTGTGGAGGGCTCCACCCAGGTGCGCACCTTCCAGGGCATCGGGGCCACCTCGTTGTTGATCCTGGTGGGGGTGGCGATCGACACCGCCAAACAGGTGCAGACCTACGTGATCTCGCAGCGCTACGAGGGCATGGTGCGGCAGTGACCCGCGCTTGACGCAAGCCTTCCCCGATCCTGCGCACGACCGCGCCGTCAACTGTTCCTGACGTCCTGTCCATTTCCAGCCATGAAGCAACGCCTCCTCTTCCTTGGTCCGCCCGGCGCCGGCAAAGGCACCCAGGCCCAGCGCCTGGCCGCCAGCCAGGGCCTGCTGCATCTCTCCACCGGCGATTTGCTGCGGGCCGAGGTGCAAGCCGGCAGTGACCTCGGCCGCCAGGTCGAGGCGGTGATCGCCCGCGGCGAACTGGTCAGCGATGACCTCGTGCTCGCCATCGTGCGTAGTCGCCTCGAGCAGCACGGGCAGGGCTGGTTGCTGGATGGCTTTCCGCGCAATCTTGTCCAGGCCGAAGCCCTCGATCGGCTGCTCGCCGAACTCGACCAACGGATCGAACGGGTGGTGCTGATGGAACTCGACGACGGGCTGCTGATCCAGCGCCTGCTGGGTCGCGGTCGGGCCGATGACAACGAACAGGTGATCCGCCATCGCCTGGAGGTTTACCGCCAGCAGACCAAGCCGCTGATCGAGCACTATCGCCAGCTCGGCCTGCTGGAAGCCGTCGAAGCGGCCGGCAGCGTCGAGGCCATCGGCGAGCGCATCAGCGCCCTGCTGGCGGATTGAGACGCCGCGAGCATGGGGACAGGGTTGACCCGTGTGATAGGGTGCTCGTTTGCAAATCGGAGAGCACAACTCCCATGAAGGTGCGTGCCTCAGTCAAGAAAATGTGCGACAAGTGCCGGGTGATCCGTCGCCACGGCCGGGTGATGGTGATCTGCACCAATCCCAAGCACAAGCAGCGCCAGGGCTGATTCCCTGGGCCTGCTGGTCGGACCCTTCGGCCAGACCACTTCCACCGATGATCACGACCCCGTGCGCTGATCATCTCCCCCATCCGCCTTCTGGCGCTTGGTTTGCCGCCCTTCCAGGCGGTTTACTCCGCCCCAGGGCGGAACCCCTGCCCCCCTGATCATTTCTCCAACGTGGCTCGGATCGCCGGTGTCGACATCCCTCGTGACAAGAGGGTCGAGATCTCTCTCACCTACGTCTATGGCATCGGTCTCACCCGTGCCCGCAAGATCCTGACCAAGAGCGGTGTCAATCCCGACATCCGCGTCAAGGACCTGAGCGACGCCGACGTGCAGAAACTGCGCGGAGCCGCCGAATCCTTCACTCTCGAAGGCGACCTGCGCCGTGAAGAGGGCATGGCCCTCAAGCGTCTCCAGGACATCGGTTGCGTGCGCGGTCGTCGCCATCGCATGGGACTGCCCGTGCGCGGCCAACGCACTCGCACCAACGCCCGCACCCGCCGTGGTGCACGTAAAACCGTGGCCGGCAAGAAGAAGTAACACGCTTCGCTTCTGCCCAGCTCAACCAGCTGGTTACTCGGGTTCAGGTCACGGCTTTTCGCCTGATCCGGCTCGAGCAAAATGTCCACCGCCTGCAAGCCCCAGCCTCGGCGCTGGGCACCGACCCCGCCGCTGCCCCTTCTGAGGGTGTCGTCACCGGGGTTCCCAAGTTCCACGATCACCTCCCTGCGTTTGCAGGGCTTCCTCCATGGCCAAGCCCGCCAAGAAAACCGGCCCCAAGAAGGCCAAGCGCAATGTGCCCAATGGTGTGGCGCATATCCAGAGCACCTTCAACAACACGATCGTCTCGATCACCGACACCGCCGGTGAAGTGATCAGCTGGTCGTCGGCTGGGGCCAGTGGCTTCAAGGGAGCCCGCAAGGGCACTCCGTTCGCCGCCCAGACCGCCGCCGAAGCCGCCGCCCGCCGTGCCCTCGAGCAAGGCATGCGCCAGATCGAAGTGCTGGTTCGGGGTCCTGGCTCCGGTCGCGAAACCGCCATCCGAGCTCTGCAGGTGGCTGGTCTCGAGATCACCCTGATCCGCGACGTCACGCCCTTGCCCCACAACGGCTGCCGGCGTGCCAAGCGTCGGCGGGTCTGATCCCGCCAGCCCAGCGTCACCGCCTTCCGGCTCCGTCCACCTCTCCGCCTTCTCAGACCGTGTTGCAGTACCAGATCGATCGGGTCGAGCACCAAGTTGCCGACGACCGCTCCCAGACGGGCGTCTTCGTGATCGGTCCGCTCGACCGTGGTCAGGCCACCACCCTGGGCAACGCCCTGCGGCGGGTTCTGATCGGGGGCCTTGAAGGCAGCGCGATCACCGCCGTGCGCATCGCCAATGTCAATCACGAATACGCCACGGTGCCGGGCGTCAAAGAAGACGTGCTGGACATCCTGCTCAACTGCAAATCCGTACCCGTCAACAGTCGCAGTCGCGAACTGGAGATCGGTCGGCTGGTGGTCAATGGCCCGGCCACGGTCACGGCCTCTGATCTGCAGTTCTCCTCCCAGGTGCAGGTGATCGACGGTGCCCGGCTGATTGCCGTGGTGGCCGACGGCCACAACCTGGAGATGGAGGTGCACGTTGAGCGGGGCATCGGCTACCGCCCCGTTGACCGCCACAACGAGGACACCAGTGCCATCGATCTGCTGCAGATCGATGCGGTGTTCATGCCGGTCAAGCGCGTCAACTACACCGTCGACGAAACCGCTGTCGGTGAAGGGGGCTCGGCCCGCGAACGCCTGCGGCTCGAAATCGAAACCAATGGCAGCATCACCCCTGATGACGCCATGGCTCAGGCGGCCAACCAGCTGATCGGCCTGTTCCAACCGCTGGCCAGCCTCACCATGAACGAGGAGCCGGGCCTTGAGCCCGAACCCTCGGCCGAAGCCCAGATCCCTCTGGAAGAACTGAACCTCTCGGTTCGGGCCTACAACTGTCTCAAGCGCGCTCAGGTCAATTCCGTCTCCGACCTGATGGGCTTCAGCTATGAGGATCTGCTGGAAATCAAGAACTTCGGTTCCAAGTCGGCCGATGAGGTGATCGAAGCCCTTGAGCGCATCGGCATCTCCCTGCCCCAGAGCCGCACGAGCGCCTGAGCGCTCCCCTGCGTCCACCCTTCCCCGAAAGCCCCTTTCGCGACAGCCCGAGACCTGACCCATGCGACACCAGTGCCGAGTCCCCCTGCTGGGACGCCCCGCCGACCAACGCAAAGCTCTGCTGCGTGGCCTCACCACCCAGCTGATCCGCGAAGGTCGCGTCACCACCACCAAGGCCCGTGCCAAAGCGCTGCGTGATGAGACCGAACGCATGATCACGCTGGCCAAGGACGGCAGCCTCCCCGCTCGCCGCCGCGCTATGGGCTACATCTACGACAAGCAACTGGTCCACGCCCTGTTCGACAAGGCCCAAGACCGCTACGGCGAGCGCAACGGCGGCTACACCCGCATCATCCGCACCATCCGCCGCCGCGGTGACAACGCCGAGATGGCCATCATCGAGCTCGTCTGAACCCAACGACTGCCAACTTGTTCTCCGGCTCCCTCGCCGAACCCTCGTCTCTGGAGAGAGCCGCGACCCGCCGGATCGCGCTCTGCCTCCAGTACGAGGGTTCTGGCTATCATGGCTGGCAGCGCCAACCCCATCAGCTCAGTGTGCAGGAGGTGCTGGAGGCCGCGATCGGGGCCCTCGATCCGCACCGTCCGATTCGCAGCGTGGCCGCTGGGCGCACCGACAGTGGCGTCCATGCCGCTGCTCAGGTGGTGCACTTTGATGCCGCCGGACCGATTCCAGCCGAACGCTGGGCCAAAGCGCTCAATGGCCGCTTGCCGGCCACGATCCGGGTGCGGGCGGCCAGCGACGTAGGCGACCAGTGGCACGCCTGCTTCTCGGCTCGCTACCGGCGCTACCGCTACACGATCCACAACGGCCGTAGCCCCAACCTGTTTCTCAGCGCCTGGAGCTGGCATCGCTATCGGCTCCGCCTCGACGAACAGGCCATGGACGCCGCCCTTCAGACCCTCGTGGGAGAGCACGATTTCGCCGCCTTCCAGCGAGCCGGTAGTCGCCGCGCCCATGCCCGCACCACCATGCAGGAGGTGAGCCTGGAGCGCCAGAAGGATCTGATCACCGTGGAACTCCAGGCCAGCGGCTTTCTCTACGGCATGGTGCGACTGGTGATGGGCCAGCTGGTGGCCGTGGGTGAGGGGAGCCTCAGCGTGGCGGCCTTCGAACATCGCTGGCGCACCCAAGCGCGCTCAGAAGTGCGGGAGGCAGCCCCTCCCCAGGGTCTCTGCCTGCTGCGGGTGGGCTACCCGGACCCCGTGTTCCCTGAAGCCGCCTGGTATGATTGCCAACCGCGGTTTCAGCTGAAGTCGTCCGATCCACCTCCAGCACCGGTGCCCATCAGTGCGCCTGCGAGCGCGGCAGCGAACGCAGCACTGGCCGAGCCCGGATCCCTGGAAATCCCCCCGGTGTCCTCGACACCTCCTTGAGATCGGTCCGATTTCAGGCTGGCGCTGTTCTCCTGCCATCCCCTCGCTTCAGTCCTTCAGCCTGGCGCACGCCCTGCTGCTGGAACCGGAACGGCGGCGCGGTAGGTTCACTCCAGCCCACGCCATCCGCCGTACAGCACGGATGTGGTGGTCTTCCAAGCCGGTCAGCCGGTGCCCATCAGGCGCAATGAACAAGACAACCCTGCCTTCCCTCGACACGCTCGACCGCCAGTGGTACGTGGTGGACGCGGCGGATCAGACCCTCGGCCGGCTGGCCAGCGAGGTGGCCCAGGTGCTGCGTGGCAAGAACAAGCCCACCTACACCCCTCATCTTGATACCGGTGACTTCGTCGTTGTGATCAACGCCGAAAAAATCCGCATCAGTGGTAACAAGCCCACCCAGAAGCTCTATCGCCGTCATTCCGGCCGCCCTGGCGGCATGAAAACCGAAACCTTCGCCCACCTGCAGGGTCGTCTCCCCGAGCGGATTGTTGAGGTGGCCATCAAGGGCATGCTTCCCCACAACGCTCTCGGGCGCCAGATGTTCCGCAAGCTGAAGGTGTACAAGGGCGCTGAGCACCCCCACGCCGCCCAGCAGCCCCAGCCCCTCGCCCTCGATCCCGCCGCCACCGCCACCAAATGACCAGCTCCTCCAACCGTGTCGTCTACTGGGGAACCGGCCGCCGCAAAACGGCCGTGGCCCGTGTGCGGGTTGTGCCCGGCAGTGGCACCGTCACCATCAATGGCCGTCCCGGCGACAACTACCTCAACTACAACCCCGTCTACCTGGCGGCGGTGAAGGCTCCCTTGCAGACGCTCGGCCTCGAAGGCCAGTACGACCTGCTGGTGAATGTGCGCGGCGGCGGCCTCACCGGCCAGGCCGATGCCATCAAGCAGGGTGCAGCCCGGGCCCTGTGTGATCTCTCCCCTGACAATCGCAAGCCGCTCAAAGTGGAAGGCCACCTCAGCCGCGATCCCCGGGCCAAGGAGCGCCGCAAGTACGGCCTCAAGAAAGCTCGTAAAGCGCCCCAGTTCTCCAAGCGCTGATTCCCGCTCCTTATCCGTCTCCGATCGCTTCAACCGTCATGCCGAAGCCCGACATCCATCCCACCTGGTATCCCGATGCCAAGGTGATCTGCAATGGAGAGGTGGTGATGACCACCGGCTCCACCCAACCCCAGCTCAACGTCGATGTATGGAGTGGCAATCACCCCTTCTATACCGGCACCCAGAAAATCCTCGACACCGAGGGCCGCGTGGATCGTTTCATGCGCAAATACGGCATGGCAGGTGTCGACTCCGCCACAACAGCGAAGCAACCAGCCACTCCGGCGGCCGAAAGCGCCACCCCGACTGACGAGACAGCAGAAATCGCAGCCGACTGAACCAACGTTCCACGTTGGAACCACAGGACTGAGCTGCTGGCTGAGCAATCCAATCAGCAGCGTTCGAAATCAACGCTACGAACCCGACCGTTCAGCTCACGACAAACCGGTTAAGGCCCAACGGGGGGAGTCAGCTGTCCTGACCATGGGCTGAGCCAACCATCCCAGTCCGATCAGCCCGGTTGATTGGGTTCATTGAGTTGATCGGCCTGTCCACAGGCTTCTGGCCGGCGACCCAACCAGACCCTGGTTTCGAGCCGGATGTTCCAGGACATCCGGCTTTTGTTCTGAACGCTCACCGCGCCTCGTCGCCTGCCGTCCCGGCGCCATCTGGACGCCCTTCGCCATGGACCCTGCCCTACTCAGTGAACGCCTCGAAACGGCCTGTCACACCTTCGACACCCTGGAGCGACAGCTGGCCGACCCGGCCCTGGCGGCGGACCCGAAGCGGCTGCAGTCGATCGCCCGGGAACGAGCCCGGCTGGAACCGCTGGTGCTCGACCACCAGCAGCTGTGCAAGCTGCAACAGGAGCAACGGCAAAGCCGCAGCCTGCTCAAAGAGCACCGGGATGATCCGGCCATGGCGGAGCTGGTGGAGCTGGCCGTCCACGACCTGGAATCGCTCGAGCAACGGATCAACGCGCTGCTGCAGAGCCTCACGCTCGCCCTGTTGCCATCAGACCCCCGCGATGAGCGCAGCGTCATGCTCGAAATCCGCGCCGGGGCCGGTGGTGACGAGGCCAGTCTCTGGGCCGGCGACCTGGCCCGCATGTACGAACGCTATGCCCAGGGCCGTGGCTGGCAGGTGCAACCGGTCAGCGCCTCCGAAGCCGACCTGGGTGGTTACAAGGAGCTGATCCTTTCGATCCGGGGCGATGGCGTCTACAGCCAGCTGAAGTTCGAGGCGGGCGTGCATCGCGTCCAGCGGGTGCCGGCCACCGAATCCCAGGGCCGGGTGCACACCTCCACGGCCACGGTGGCGGTGATGCCCGAGGCCGATCCGGTGGAAGTGCAGATCGATCCGGGCGATCTGGAGATCAGCACCGCCCGCTCCGGTGGCGCCGGCGGCCAGAACGTCAACAAGGTGGAGACCGCGGTCGACCTGCTGCACAAACCCACCGGAATCCGCGTGTTCTGCACCCAGGAACGCTCCCAGCTGCAGAACCGTGAACGGGCGATGGAAATCCTGCGGGCCAAGCTCTATGAGCGGCAGCTGGCTGAAGCCAACGCCCGGGAACGCGATGTGCGCCGCTCCCAAGTGGGCAGCGGCGATCGCAGTGAAAAAATCCGCACCTACAACGCCAAGGACAACCGGCTCACCGACCATCGGCTCGGCCAGAACTTCGGGCTCGAGCCCGTGCTGAACGGCCAGCTCGAAGACGTGATCGAAGCCTGCATTGCCGCCGAACAGAGCCGACAGCTGCAGGAGCTCGCCAGCCAGGCCAGCGGCGCCAACGGCTGAGCGACGGGGCAGGAAGCACGGTCAACCCGCCATCGCCATCAGGCACCGATCACATATTTGGCCCACTCACGATTCTGGCCAGCACGAATGCGGCGGATCGTTTCGAAATTGAGGCTGGTGGGGGGCCGGCGGGGCTCCCGACGCAGAGGCATGCCGGCCTCCCGGGGAGTGCGATTGCCCTTGCGAACATTGCAGGGCAGGCAGGCGGTGGTGACGTTCTCCCAGATGTCGGCGCCGCCGCGGCTGCGGGGCACAACGTGATCGATCGAGAGCGGCTCACCGCTGAAGCCGCAGTATTGACACAGATGGCCATCCCGCTGGAAGACATTGCGGCGGCTCAGCGGCATCTGGCGGTAGGGCACCCGCACGAACTGGTGCAGGCGGATCACGGTGGGGAGCAGGTGATCCGGCCGGATTCGGTGGTTGGGATCATGCTCGAGGCCCTCGGCCTTGCCCTTGAGCACCATCACCATCGCCCGCCGCCAGGTGGTGATGTTGAGCGGTTCGTAGGAGGCATTCAGCACGAGAACGTGACCCATGCCACCTCCCGAAGTTCAACCCAGGCTAACGAGAGCTGGCCTTGCCATCGGTGTCCGGCACGACCGACCCTGGCCGCAGCCTGACTGGCTAGCCTCCAACTCTGATGGCCTTTCCCGATCCCCGCACGCTGGCCGGCCTGCTGGCAGGCCGGCTCCACGGCGAGCCGGCGGCTGCACCGATCCGGGCGGTGGCGATCGATTCGCGGCGCGTTCAGGCGGGCGACGTCTTCTTTGCCCTCAGCGGCCGCAGCCGTGATGGCCATGGCTTTGTCGGGGCCGCCCTCGCGGCGGGGGCCAGCCTGGTGGTGGTACGTCGGGGCTGGCCGGCCTCCACGGCGTCGAGCTCGGCCGCGTTGGCCCCGATCGCGGATCTGCCACGGATCGAAGTTGACGAACCCCTGGAGGCCCTGCAGCAACTGGCGGCCTGGTATCGCCGCCAGCACATCCACCAGGTGGTGGCGATCACAGGCAGCAACGGCAAGACGATCGTCAAAAGTGCACTGACGGCCCTGCTGGCCCGGCGCTACCGGGTGGCCGCCAGCCCCGGCAGCTGGAACAGCCAGGTGGGGGTGCCGCTGGCCGTGCTCGCCGCCCCTCCTGGTACGGCCCTGGGGGTGTTCGAAGCCGGGGTGTCGGCCCCCGGCGAGATGGAGCGCATCGCCAGGATCCTGCAACCCGACTTCGGCGTGCTGGTGAACGTGGGACTGGCCCACCTGGGCGGCTTCGGCAGCCGTGAGGTCACCGCCCGCGAAAAGATGATCCTGTTCCGAAATCTGCCGTCCGAGCACTGGCTGCTTGCGCCCGCCGATCCCCTGCTGGACGCCATCCCCGTGCCCTGCCGACGCCTGCGGGCTGGCCAAAGCGAACCCCGCCTGGTGGCGCAACAACCCCATGGCACCGGCCTGCTGCTCAGCCTCGACTTCAGCGGCCAGCGGGTGCAACTGCCGGTGCGCACCCGTTCCACTCCCCTGGTGGACGATCTGCTGATCGCCATGACCGCCGGACTGCAGTTGGGCGTCAGCGTTGACGACATCGTGGCTGTGCTGCACGACTACAGCTTCGGCCCCACCCGCATGGAGACCTGGCGTACTCCCGATGGCATCACGATCGTCAACGACAGTGCCAGCGACGATCCGATCTCCGTCCAGGTCGCCCTCGAAACAGTGAGCTCCAGTCAGGAGAAAGGTCGACGGCTGTTCGTGTTCGGCGGCATGGGAGAGCTGGGCAGCAGCGAAGCCCGCGAGCACGCCCTGATCGGCCAACTGGCGGCGGAACAGGGCTTCAGCCATCTGCTGCTGCTGCCCCATCCCGCCCAGGGCCACACCGCCGCCGCCTGGCGGGCAGCCCGACCGGAGGCCCCGGTGATCGAACTCGCCGATCACACCGCCCTGAGGCAAACCATGCGCAGCCTCACCCAGGCTGGCGACACCGTGCTGCTCAAAGGCGCTGCGCGCCAAGGTCTGGCCAGCGCCGCCTGCGCCATCTGGGAGTCGATGGCGCCGCGCCGCTTCCTGGTGGATCTCAATGCCGTACGCGACAACATCGCCCGCTTCCGCGCCGTCTGCGGCCCCCGGGTGGCCGTCCTGGCCGTGCTCAAAGCCTGGGCCTACGGCACGGAGCTGGCCCGTCTCGCCCTGGCCCTGCAGGAGAGCGGTGTCGACTGGATCGGTGTATCAGCCGCCGATGAAGGGGCTGCCCTGCGGCGAGCGGGAGTGCATCGGCCGGTGCTGGTGCTGTTGATGGACAGCGACGAAGTCGACAAGGCCGTGCGCTGGCGCCTGACCCCGGTCGTCTACTCCCTGACCTTTGCGCAGGTGCTGGTGGAAAGCCTGCGCACGATGGACGCGAGCCTTGATGTCCATCTCGAGATCGACAGCGGCATGGGTCGGGTCGGGGTGGCGCCTGAAGAGGCCCTCGGTGTGGCCCGCTTGCTGCGGGCTTCCGGGGTGGTGCGGCTCAGCGGCGTCATGACCCACCTCTCGAGTGCCGATGATCCGGCCGCTGATGCCTACACCCAGGAGCAACTGCACCGCTTTGAAACGGCGGTCACAGCGATCCGCGCCGAAAGCGACGAGCCCCTGGTGGTGCATGCCGCCGCCACCTCCGGTGCCGTGCGCTTCGCCGCCGCCCGCTTCGACATGGTGCGTCTCGGCCTCGGCCTCTACGGCCTCCATCCCTCCGCCGCCGTGGCCGCCGCGATCGAACTGGAGCTGGCCGTGGCCTTCCTCAGCCGACTGGTGCAGGTGAGCAACCTGCGGCGCGGCCAGCGGGTGGGCTACAACGGCACCTACGTGGTGAAAGCGCCGCAGCAGCGCATCGGCATCGTCGCTGCCGGCTACAACGATGGGGTGCCCTGGAGCTTCTCCAACGGCGGCGAGGTGATGATCCAGGGCCAGCGGGTACGCGTGCTGGGACGGGTCTCGATGGATTCCATGGCCGTCGATCTCTCGGCCTTGCCCGAGGCCAGCGTCGGCGACGACGTGCTGATCTTCGGCGCCCATGAGGGCCAGGTGCTGCGCCCGGAGGAGGCGGCCACCCGTGCCGGCACGATTGCCTATGACCTGCTGGTGAACGTTGATAGCCGACGGGTGCAACGGATCTTCCGTGGCGACTGAGGCCGGAGGCTTGGATCCAGTCCCAGGCCCCCCGCAGGTTGCCCCAGGTGTGCGGGATGGTCAGGTAAGCTCAGCGGGCCGCTGGAGAGGTGGCTGAGTGGTTGAAAGCGGCTCCCTGCTAAGGAGTTACAGGAGGCAACTTCTGTCGAGGGTTCGAATCCCTCCCTCTCCGTTCCCGGATGATTCCCATCCAGCCGAGCCACCGATCCAGCCCCTGGATCGGTGGCTCGGCAAGGTCTGACAAGTCCGGTTCAAGCAGCCCTCCCGGAGCGGCTCGAACCGGACTTTCTGGTGCCAGCCCGAATCACAGCCCCATCCGATCGACCCGACGCGGCCAGCCACCGATCTCGCCGCGGAGATCGTCTGAGGTGCCGTAGCCGCGAGCCTGAACCAACGCGACGACGGCCCTCAGCAACGGAACAGGCGGAGGCGTACCCGCTCAGCCGCCTGCTCGATGGCCTGAGGCCTGGTGGCAGCTCTGCAGCAACCGAGCCGCGATCAACGGCAGGAGCTCCTCGTCGCCGGCCGCCTGCGTGCCTTCGCTGAACACCACCAGGAGGAAAGGATCGGCGCCTTCCACCTCCACGTAGGCCGCATCATGGCGGGCCTGGCTCATCCAACCGGCCTTGCTCCACAGCCGGGCCTCGTTGGGCAAGCCAGCACCGAGGAAGCCATCCACCTGGTTCTCCGGATCGGCCTCCCGTTGCAGCGGATCCAAGGAGCGACGGAGCAGCTCCTGCATCCGCGCCGAGGCGGGCGGAGACACCATGGCGCCGGCAATCACGGTGTGCAGCAGCCTGGCGCTGGCCTCGGTGCTGAGGCGATTGCGGTTGTCCAGCTGCTGACCATAGAAATCCCGCTCTCGCCCATAGGGGCCATCGCCCCAGGTCTTCTGGCAGGCATTGCAGCCCTCCAACTCGGGCCAGCCCAGGCTGGCCAGCCAACCATTCACCAGCTGCCGCTGCCGCACCCAAGGTCCGAAACGCTCTGGCGGCAGGGACGGACCGCTGGTGGTGCCGCTGAGCAGGTCCACCACCAGGCCAGTGGCGTCATTGCTGGAGTCGCGGATCATGTCCGCCAGGGCGCGGCGCAGCTCCTCGTCGTCCTCGAGCAACTGGCGCTGCAACCAGGCCTCGGCCGCCATCAGGTACACCAACTTGACCACGCTGGCGGGATAACGCTGGCGCTCGCCACCCCAGCTGGCACCGCGCACCGGCAGCTCCACGAGGCCACGGGCATCCAGATTGGCGGCCCGCTGCACCAGGGAGTCGGGATAACGCAACCAGGTGATCGAGAGCTGCTTGGACAGTCCAGGCCTCCCATCCCTCTCCAGCGCAGCCACCAGGGACGCCAGGATCTGAGCCATGGACGGATCCGGGTTGTAGAACGCCATCACCCCAGACACGTTTGATGGCGAGATTAGGCACCAGCAGCGAAGCCGAAGCCATCGCCCAGGGCAGCTGCTGGCAACTGCAGCATCCCCTGAATGCCTACAGCCGGCCCCAGGGCCCTGGCCTGGCCACCCAGGTGGCCGCGGGCCGGCGGCTGCGGGTGCTGGAGATCGCGGCTGGCGGCCGGCTACGGGTGCGGCTGCTGGAGGACGGCTACCCCTGCTGGCTGGATCGCTCGGCCCTGGCCAGCCAGGGCCGACCAGCCGCGCCGGCCCAGCTCCCGCAGCTGCAGCGAGCCACGATCGCCCAACGACTTGAGCAGGTGTTGCGTTTTGCCCAGGCGGCGATGCTGCAGCCGAATGTCTATTTATGGGGCGGCAGCCTCGGGCCGGATTTCGACTGTTCCGGACTGATTCAGACCAGCTTCGCGGCGGCGGGGATCTGGCTGCCGCGCGACGCCTACCTGCAGGAGCGCTTCTGCCAACCCGTGGCGCTGCGGCCAGGGGTCACCAGCTTGCTACAGGTCGGGGATCTGATCTTCTTCGGTACGCCACAGCGTTGCACCCATGTGGGCCTGCACCTGGGCGGCGGGCGCTATCTGCACAGTTCCGGCCGAGAGCACGGCCGCAATGGCCTGGGCCTCGATGACCTCAACCCCCGGAACCAGGATCCGGTGGCCAGCCATTACCGCCAGGAGCTGCGCGGCGCTGGACGGGTGATGCACAGCCACGACGGCAGCCCCCTGCCCCCCTAAGTTCAGGTGCATCTTGTGCCCCAACCGACCATGGCGGAGTCCGGCCGTCCCAGTCTGTCGGTGGTGGTTCCGCTCTACAACGAAGAAGGCAGCCTCCCCCATCTGCTCGCACAACTGCTCGCAGCCCTCAAGCCCCTCGGCCGCAGTTTCGAAATCGTGCTGGTCGACGACGGCTCCCGTGACGGCACCCCTGCCCTGCTGCAGGACATGGCGGCGCGAACACCGGAACTGGTGGCCGTGCTGCTGCGCCGCAACTACGGACAAACCGCCGCGATGGCGGCTGGTTTCGATGCCAGCCGGGGCGAGATTCTGGTCACCCTCGATGGCGATCTGCAAAACGATCCAGCCGACATCCCCCTGCTGCTCAACCAGCTGGAACAAGGCGAGCTGGATCTGGTGAGTGGCTGGCGCCATCAGCGCCAGGACAACAGCATCAGCCGCCTGTTGCCATCGCTGCTGGCCAACCGGCTGATCGCCCGGGTCACCGGGGTGAAACTGCACGACTACGGCTGCTCGCTCAAGGCCTACCGCCGCGAGGTGGTGGCCGACATGAACCTCTACGGCGAACTGCATCGCTTTCTGCCAGCCCTCGCCTTCATCGAGGGAGCCCGCATCGGCGAAGTGCAGGTCAACCACCATCCACGCCGCTACGGCAAGAGCAATTACGGCATCGATCGCACCTTCCGCGTGCTGATGGACCTGCTGACCGTGTGGTTCATGAAGCGATTCCTGACCCGACCCATGCATGTCTTCGGCTTTGCCGGCCTGGTGAGCCTGGGCGCGGGACTGGCGCTGGCGCTGTGGCTGGTGGGCGAAAAGCTGCTGCTGGGGATGGACATCGGCAACCGCCCGCTGCTGTTGATGGCCGTCCTGGCGATCCTGAGTGGGGTGCAGCTGTTCAGCTTCGGCCTGCTGGCAGAGCTGCAGATGCGGACCTACCACGAGAGCCAGGGAAGGCCGATCTATCGCGTGCGCAGCACCTTGCGGGGTCGGGAGCTGGGATCTGGACTGGAGACCTGAGACCAGGGCTGCCAAGCCTGTGCCTGGGACGCAGACGCCTGGCTGCGGCCGCGGAAAGCCTGCATCGCAGCAGCGGCCTCTGCCATCACCAGCGGATCAGGATCCCGGAGACCACGGCGCAACAGAGGCAGCAGACAAGAGTGGCGCCAGGCGCGGGCCAGGGCCATGGCCTGGCGGCGTTCGGCGGCACTGCCCCGCGACCAACCGTCCAGCCGCCGCAGCAGGGCAAGCCGCTGGCGTACAGCACCGGCAGGGAGCAGCGGCGGCGCGGACGGGAACGCAGAAACGCTCGCCCCCAGGGTGCTTTCAAGCACCGATCCAACCTCCTCGTGCTGAGCCAGCGCTGGACTCGGGTCCCGACTGGTCACCAGGGCAATTTGAGCGCGATTGAGAGCCGCCACCACGCTGGTATCGCTCGTGCGCAGAAATGGCCGAGCGCGGCGCCGGCTGGTCACCCACAGACCGGTGAGAACAACGGCAGCGAGGACACCGAGAAACGAGGGATTCATGGCCTTGAACAGCGCACAGAGCCAGACGAATTCTGCTGAACTTTTATGTCACCCAATCGAAGCGGCAAGAGTGGGGCAGAGGGGTCTCCTTACAGTACCGGCGGTTGTACGTGGCCAATGCCATGACTGGAGAATTTGCGGCCGCCTGGCTCCCATCCATGCTGGTTCCCCTGGTGGGGATCCTCGGCCCTGCCGTTGCCATGGCCCTGCTGTTCAACGTGATCGAAGCGCGCGACTGATCCGTCCGTTGCCCCGACCCCTCACCGAGCCCCCTACCGAGCCCAAGAGCGCCCCATGACCGTCACCCCCGTGGCCGATCCCTGCGTCGGCAACCTGGCGACCCCCGTCAACAGCAGCTATTTCACCCGGGCGTTCCTGAACGCTCTGCCCGCCTACCGGCCGTCCCTCTCACCCAACCGTCGGGGACTGGAAGTGGGCATGGCCCATGGCTTCTTCCTCTACGGCCCCTTCGCCATCACCGGGCCATTGCGGGCCACGGAATACTCCAGCACCGCCGGCCTGTTGGCCACGATCGGTCTGGTGTCCATCCTCACGGTGTGCCTGTCGATCTATGGCACGGCCGGCAATGGCCCCAACGTCCAGCCCCCGGACGTCACCATCGACAATCCCCCCGCCGACCTGTTCACCAAAGCCGGCTGGGCTGAATTCGCCAGTGGCTTCTGGCTCGGAGGCTGCGGTGGTGCCGCCTTCGCCTGGTTCCTGTGCAGCACCGCCCTGGTTGCACCACTCGTGAATATCGCCGGTGGTGTCTGGAGCGTCAACTGAACACTTCGCTCTGAATCAGAACATCAGACCAAGAGCACAACCGCCCCACGCAAGTGGGGCTTTTTTGATGGCCCAGAATTGCGATGACCCTGGGCTGTGAGCAAGCCATCCAGCTCAAGGGGCTGCTCCAGGCCACACTGCCCAGAGAACCCAGCAGAGAAACGGCAACCTGAAAGGCCTCGTCCCAGCACTAAGTCCCCCGTGGCGTCACCGTGGCGAGTTCTGCCGCCAACGCCATAGGACAACCCGAAGAGGCACAGGCCAAACAGAAGCCATGCCCACACGACTGGCTGAACTTCTCGCTACTGCAGACGCCCGCAGCAGTGAGAAAGGGCGAGGAAACTGCGAGTGAAACAAAGAGTAAGTGACCCCAACAGGTTGGCGACCCAGCAGAGTTGCAGTCACGACGAGGAATGGCGAGGGCCTCCCACAACAAAACTCTCCAGCACATTGCTCCTACACAGATTGCCACCCCGATCGATTCGCTTGTTGTGCCAGCGAATCAGATCCAACAGCAGCGCGATCTTCACTGGGGCCTCCATTGATCAATCCATAGTCCATGGGACTGGTCTCCAGCGGAGTCGCCGCTGGCGCGGGAGGCCGTTCTGGCCCAGGCCTGTTAATCAGTGGCCTGTTAGTCCGTGACCTGTTAGTCCGTGGCCTTGTGGTCGGTTGACATCCAGCCGAAACCACAACGAAAGGGGTGACTCACGGACCTATCCACTCCGTTCCATCAGCGCATAAAAAACCCCCGGCAGATGCCGGGGGTTGAAACGTCCCTCGAGAGGACAAGCAAGAACTGAGGATCAGCCGAACTTTCCAGAGGTGGAGGCGATCAAGAAGGCAGCGTAGGTGAGGATGAAGCCCACAGTGAAGTGAGCCAGACCGACCACACGGGCCTGAACAATCGAGAGCGCAACGGGCTTGTCGCGCCAGCCGACCAGGTTGGCCAGCGGCGTGCGCTGGTGAGCCCAGACGATGGTCTCGATCAACTCCTGCCAGTAACCCCGCCAGGAGATCAGGAACATGAAGCCAGTCGCCCAGACCAGGTGACCAAATAGGAACATCCAGGACCAGACGGCCAGGTTGTTCGTACCGAACGGGTTGTAGCCGTTGATCAGCTGGGAGCTGTTCAGCCAGAGGTAGTCGCGGAACCAGCCCATCAGATAGGTGCTGGATTCGTTGAACTGAGCCACGTTGCCCTGCCAGATCGCCAGGTGCTTCCAGTGCCAATAGAAGGTGACCCAGGCCACCGTATTGAGCGCCCAGAAGAGAGCCAGATAGAAGGAATCCCAGGCAGAGATATCGCAGGTGCCGCCACGGCCGGGGCCGTCGCACGGGAACGAATAGCCAAAGTCCTTTTTATCGGGCATCAGCTTCGAACCGCGGGCATCAAGAGCACCCTTCACCAGGATCAAGGTGGTGGTGTGGAGACCAAGCGCGATGGCGTGGTGCACCAGGAAGTCACCAGGACCGATCTGGAGGAACAGGGAGTTGTTGCCGGCATTGAGCGAATCCAACCAACCGGGAAGCCAGACGGCGCCGGGGCCAGGGGCATTGCTGACCAGGCTGTTGGGGTTGGAGAGGAAGACATCCATGCCGTACAGGGCCTTGCCACTGGCGGCCTGAACGAACTGGGCGAACACCGGCTCCACCAGAATCTGCTTCTCAGGCGTTCCGAAAGCAACGACAACGTCGTTGTGGACATACAGACCCAGAGTATGGAAGCCGAGGAACAGGGAAACCCAGCTGAGATGGCTGATGATGGCTTCCTTGTGATCAAGCATCCGGGCCAGGACGTTGTCCTTGTTGGCCTCGGGGTCGTAGTCGCGGATGAAGAAGATCGCACCGTGGGCGAAGGCACCGCACATCAAGAAGATGGCGATGTACTGGTGGTGGGTATACAGCGCAGCCTGCGTTGTGTAGTCCTTAGCGATGAACGCATAGGACGGCATCGCATACATGTGCTGAGCCACCAAGCTCGTCACCACACCCAGACTCGCCAAAGCAAGACCCAGCTGGAAGTGCAGGGAGTTGTTGATGGTGTCGTAGAGGCCCTTGTGGCCAGCGCCGAGAGCGCCTCCGAAAGGAGTGCCCTTGGGTGGGTTGTGGGCTTCGAGGATCTCGCGGATCGAGTGACCGATACCGAAGTTGGTCCGGTACATGTGACCAGCGATCACAAACAGACAACCAATCGCCAGGTGGTGATGGGCAATGTCCGTGAGCCAGAGCGCTTCGGTCTGGGGGTGGAAACCACCGAGGAAGGTCAGGATCGCGGTGCCGGAACCGGTGGTGGTGCCGAATAGCTGACTGGCCGTATCGGGATTCTGGGCGTAGACGCCCCAGTTGCCGGTGAAGAAGGGAGCCAGACCTGCAGGGTGAGGAGACACCGAGAGGAAGTTGTCCCAACCGACATGCACACCACGGGATTCAGGAATCGCCACGTGGACCAGGTGACCGGTCCAGGCGATGGAGCTGAAGCCGAACAGAACGGCGAGGTGGTGATTGAGGCGGGATTCAGCGTTCTTGAACCAGGCCAGGGAAGGCAGGAACTTGGGCTGAAGGTGGAGCCAACCGGCAAACAGAGCCCAGGCCGACAGGATCATCATGAAGATGGAACCCTGGTACAGCTCGGCATTGGTCGTCATGCCGATCGTGTACCACCAGTGGTACAGACCGGAATAAGCGATGTTCACCGGAGAGGAAGCGCCCGCCTGGGTGAAGGCGGTGATGGCGCCCTGGCCGAAGTGGGGATCCCAGATCGCGTGAGCGATGGGACGAACATGCAGGGGATCGGCGACCCACTGCTCGAAGTTGCCCTGCCAGGCGATATGGAACAGGTTACCCGAAACCCAGAGGCCGATGATCGCCAGATGACCGAAGTGGGTGGAGAACAGCTTTTGGTAAAGCCGCTCCTCCGTCATTCCGTCATGGCTCTCGAAGTCGTGAGCCGTGGCGATGCCGTACCAAATACGGCGGGTTGTCGGGTCCTGTGCCAGACCCTGGCTGAACGAAGGAAATTTCGTTGCCATTGGGAAAGGTCAGGTGGAGGTCAGCCGACCGCAATCATGCGGGCCAGGAAGAAGGACCAGGTCGTTGCGATACCGCCCAGCAGATAGTGAGCGACACCGACGGCACGGCCCTGGGTGATGGAAAGCGCCCGCGGTTGGATGGCGGGAGCAACCTTCAGCTTGTTGTGAGCCCAGACGATGGACTCGATCAGTTCCTGCCAGTAGCCGCGGCCACTGAAGAGGAACATGAGGCTGAAGGCCCAGACAAAGTGGGCACCCAGGAACATCAGACCGTACGCACTGGAGCTCGAGCCGTAGCTGTTGATCACTTGTGCGGCCTGAGCCCAGAGGAAGTCACGCAGCCAGCCATTGATGGTGATGGCGCTCTGCGCAAAGTTGCCATTGGTGATGTGCTGGACGGTGCCGTCGGCATTGACGGTGCCCCACACGTCGCTCTGCATTTTCCAGCTGAAGTGGAAGATGACGATCGACAGGGAGTTGTACATCCAGAACAGGCCGAGGAACACGTGGTCCCAGGCCGACACCTGACAGGTACCGCCACGGCCGGGGCCGTCGCAGGGGAAGCGGAAGCCCAGATTCGCCTTGTCAGGAACGAGGCGGGAGCTGCGGCTATAGAGAACGCCCTTCAGGAGGATCAACACGGTGACGTGGATCGTGAAGGCGTGGATGTGGTGGACCATGAAGTCGGCCGTTCCCAGCGGGATCGGACCGGCGGCCACCTTGCCACCAATGGCAACGACAGCACCGTTGAACACCTCACTCACACCGGCAAGGGCGTTGGGAGCGGTGGTGCCAGCGGCAGCGGCGTGCAGACCCTGGATCCATTGAGCGAAGATGGGCTTCAACTGGATCGCGGAGTCACTGAACATGTCCTGGGGACGGCCCAGGGCACGCATCGTGTCGTTGTGGATGTAAAGACCGAAGCTGTGGAAGCCCAGCCAGATGCACACCCAGTTGAGGTGGCTGATCAGGGCATCGCGAGCTTTGAGCACCCGATCCAGCACGTTATCGACGTGTTTGGCGGGGTCATAGTCGCGGATCATCGCGATGGCGGCGTGGGCGCCGGCACCAACGATCAGGAAGCCACCGATCCAGGTGTGGTGGGTGAACAACGACAGCTGGGTTGCATAGTCAATGCCGATGTAGGGATACGGCGGCATCGCATACATGTGGTGAGCCACGATGATCGTCAGCGAACCAAGCATGGCCAGGTTCACGGCCAATTGGGCGTGCCACGAGTTGGTCATGAACTCGAAGAGTCCGTCATGACCTTTGGGAGCTGGGAACAGCAGGGGATCGCCCTTCTGGCCCTCAAGAATCTCCTTGATGCTGTGGCCGATACCCCAGTTGGTTCGGTACATGTGACCGGCCACGATGAACAGCACCGCAATCGCCAGATGGTGATGGGCGATGTCCGTCATCCAGAGGCTGCCGGTGACAGGATTCAGCCCACCCTTGAAGGTGAGGAAATCGCTGTAGGCCGCCCAGTTGCCGGTGAAGAACGCGGAGATGCCAGCGCCGAAACCGGGGTACAGCTGGGCCAGCAGATCCTGGTTGAGGAACTCGTGGGGCAGGGGGATGTCCGCCACCGAAGCGATGGTCTTGCCGTTGAGCACCAGCGGCTTGCCGGCGTCGATGGCATCCATCAACTGGGTGGTGGGCAGGGACACATGCAGAAGGTGACCTGTCCAGGACAGAGAACCCAGACCCAGCAGACCGGCCAGATGGTGGTTGAGCATCGACTCAACGTTCTGGAACCACTCCAGCTTGGGTGCTGCTTTGTGGTAATGGAAGACGCCTGCATTGAGCATCAGGCCGGCCATCACCAAAGCACCGATAGCCAAAGCCATCAACTGCGTTTCATTAGTGATGCCCCAGGCCCTCCAGACATGGAAGAGGCCGGAGGTGATCTGAATGCCGTGGAAGCCGGCACCCATATCGCCATTAAGGATTTCCTGGCCAAAAATTGGCCAGACAACCTGCGCGGAAGGCTTCACGTGCAGGGGATCGGCCAACCAACCAGTGAAGTTGGAGAAGCGGGCTCCATGGAAGAAGGCGCCGCTGAGCCAGACGAAAATGACGGCCAAATGGCCGAAGTGAGCCGAGAAGATCTTGCGAGAGACCTCTTCGAGGTCACTCGTGTGGCTATCGAAATCGTGAGCGTTGGCGTGGAGGTTCCAAACCCAGGTGGTGGTTTTGGGACCTTTGGCCAGGGTGCGGTCGAAGTGGCCGGGCTTTGCAAAAAGCTCGAACGTGGCCGGAACGGGGTTCCGGTCGACCAGATCCTTGGCCTTTTTCCCACGCTCTGGTGGGCTGATGGTCATCGAGAGGTTCCTCGAGGGACGGAATCGAGGTGGAGGTCCACCCCTTCGGCAGTACCGAGGCTCGCCACCCGCCGAAGCAGGAGGGAGAAGTCGATACCGCCATGGGCCCCATGGCCAGGCCAGTCGGGAGGACCGACCCGGGACCACGGGCTCCAGCGAGACTTGGGCGAAAGCCCTTGCCAGGACTGGGGCGTTGGGCCCCGAAAGGGGACCGCTGGCGGAACTATAGGGGTCGAAAACAAGCGAATTAGGTCGCCAGTTACAAAGGTTCAATCCCGGCGCACAGCAGACTGTGACTCAGGTCTGACCCAGGCTTGAGATCATCACAGACGACGCAAAAATCGGCAGTTCTTTAACCTTTCAGCTGCGGATTTCGACGGGTTGCCAACTGTCACCGTCTTGTCACCCTGCCTGCGCAGAATGGCTGCACCATTGGGACTGGAGTGGCGTGATCGGCAGCAGGGAGCCTCAAGTCCAACCGCTTGCTGTGCTGCGCCACTGGCTTGGACACCTGTTGTGCCTGCTCCTGGCGCTGGGCCTGCTGGTGTTACCGGGCAGTGTCGGCAGCAGCGAAGCCCTGGGTCTGCCTGGCCGCAATGCACGCCAAACCATGGGCCCAGCCAACCCCCTGGTGACCTCCGTCGCTTCCACCCTGCAGGAAGTTGCGCCACCACTGGCTGTTCAACAGCTGCAGGAGGCCCTGGCGGCGCGACAGCCGCGAATTGAGATCCTGGCGCCCGCCGCTGAAACGCTCCTGCCCCCCGGTCCCTGGACCCTGAAGCTGCGTGTGCACGACTGGCCCTTGGTGGATGGGGGGCAACTGGGCCTCGGTGCCCATCTGGTGGTTCAACTCGATGACGACGAACCCCGGCGACTGACCAACACCGAGCTCACCATGCCGGCCCTGGCCCCCGGCAGCCATCGACTCACCGTTTTTGCCGCCCGCCCCTGGGGGGAGGCCGCCAAAAATCCGGGAGCCTGGCGCCAGATCCGCCTGCATCGGACAGCCGCCAATCCCCTGGCGCTGCCGGAACCAGGTCAGGCCCAGCTGATCGCCGTCAGTCCCGCGGCCCCAGCGGCGGTCGAACCCTTGCTGGTCGATTGGCTGCTGCTCGATGCTCCCCTGCAGAACCTGCGCAGCGACGATGCCCGCTGGCGGCTCCGGCTGACCATCAATGGTGCGGCCTTCGTGATCGATCGCCAGACCCCGCTCTGGCTGAACGGCTGGCAGCCCGGCCGCAATGCGATCAAGTTCGAGCTGCTGGATGGCCGGGGGGAACCACTCACCCCCCCATACAACAGTCTGGTGCGCGAGGTGGAGCTGGACAGCGCCAGCCCAGCGCCCCGCTGGCAGCAGGGCCGCCTCAGCGCCGGTGAGCTGGCGATCCTGCTGGGCGAAGCGGCACCAGCCACCACCGCATCCGCTGCGGAACTTCAGATCAGCCCGCAGCCCCCTGTCAGCAGCGAGCCCCAGAGCTCGAACCTGGCCGAAGGGTCCACACCTGACACAGAAGCACTGGCGGGCGCTGCCGCAACAGCGGCCTGGGAGCCAACACGGACGCCGCCAACGCAGGGGACCGAACCCAACCCGGCCCCGGAGCCACCACCAACCGATGAAGCCACCCCAGCCGCCTTGCCCACGGGCAAGGAAACACCCAAGGCGACACCACTGGAATCCCCTCAGCCAGAGGATGGGACGGGAACCCCAGCGGTCCCAGCAAAGCCGATGACCCAGCGGGCCGCACCGCTCCAAGCGCCACCGCCCTCCATGGCCGACCAGCCAGCCATGGCAGCCGCCGACCCAGAGGCGCCAAGCCGAAGCGTGCCCAGACCGGAGCAAGACAGCGCCACCGCCGACCCGGATGCAGAGTCCAACGCCCTTTCGGCATCGCTACCTGCGCCGGAAGCGTTCAAAGCACAGCCACTCGCGGAGCAGCCCGTTGCCGCTAAACCCTCACGTCAGCCTGGGGCCACACCGGCGCCACCTTTGATGGTTGAGGCCATCCCCCCCGCCAGCCAGCGGCCCAGCCCCAGCAGCGCCATCGGCAGCTCGGCCCAGGAACAGCTGCAAGCCGACGCCACGATGATCACGCCCCCTCGCCGTGGTCCACTGGCCGGATTGCGGGAGCGACTGCTGCCATGACTTCCACCGAACGCCGGATCGTGGCCGTCGGCTTCAGCCCGGCAGCCCTGCCAGTGCTGCACCAACTGGAGCAAGCCGGGCTGCTGGCCGCCGTGCGCTGGCCCCGCAGCGGCAGCTCAGGAACCGCAACCTGGCTGGCTCAGCAATGGAGCAGCGCCTCCGCGGTGGTGGCGGTGGGGGCCTGTGGCCTGGTCACCCGGCTGATCGCTCCCCTGCTGGGTGGCAAAGAGCAGGATCCAGCCGTGGTGGTGGTGGATCCCCTGGGGCAGTTCGCGGTACCGCTGCTGGGGGGACACCTGGCCGGGGCTGAACAGCTGAGCCGGGAGATCGCCGCCCTGCTCGGTGGACAGGCCGTGCTCAGCGGCAGCAGCAGCGCTCTGGGCCGGCTCGCCCTCGATGCCTTCGGCCTGGATTGGGGCTGGCGGCGGGGCGGCGGCGACTGGAATGCCCTGATGGTGGCCGTCGCCGCGGACCTTCAGCCGGAGCTGCAACAACAGAGCGGCCTCAGGCTCTGGCAAGAGCTCGAGGCCGCTGCAGCAGTGGTCGGCGTCAGCGATCCGAGCCCGCAGAGCAGCGCTCCAATCCATGACCTCACCATCAACGGCAAGCCAATCCAGCGTGATCACGTCAACGGCGATTCAGCCAAGGACAGCCCAGAAGCCCTTGATTCGCCAGACACCGATCCACCAGCCTGCAACCCAGAACATCCCAACCCGACAGAGCCGCCGGCGCCCATGGCGCTGGTGATCGGCCCCTGGCTGGGAGAAGGCTGCCGCTGGCATCCGCCCTGCCTGTGGCTGGGGATGGGCTGCGAGCGCGACACCAGCCTGACGGTGCTGGAACGGCTAGTGCAAAGGGTTCTCAGCCAATCCGGCCTGGCCGAGACGGCGGTGGCGGGCCTCGCCAGCATCGATCGCAAAGGCGATGAGCCGGCGCTGCTGGCGCTGGCCGCGGCGCGGGGCTGGCCGCTGAAGCTGTTCACGGCCGCCCAACTGGCACCGGTCGTGGTGCCCAATCCCTCCGAGGCTGTGGCCAGGGAAATGGGCACCGCGAGCGTGGCTGAGGCCGCCGCCTGGCTGGCGGCCTCGGTCGCAACCCCAACCGATGGCCCCCAGCCCGACCAGCTCGTCGCCAAAACCATCGAGCACGCCGAAGCCGGCGAACAGGGGGCAGCCACCCTGGCGGTGGTTCTGGCGCCGCGCCAATGGGCGCCGCAGCGGGGCGAACTGCATCTGGTCGGCAGCGGTCCGGGCCGGCTCGATCTGCTCAGCGGCGACGCCCGTCGCACCCTCGCCGCCGCCACGGTGTGGGTGGGCTACGGCCCCTATCTCGACCTGCTCGAACCCCTGCGCCGGCCGGACCAGCTGCGCCGCGACGGCAAACTCACCGAGGAAAGGGCCCGCTGCCTTGAGGCCCTCGACCTCGCCAGCCAGGGTCTGAAGGTGGCCCTGATCTCCTCGGGGGATAGCGGCATTTATGGCATGGCCGGGCTGGCCCTGGAACTCTGGCTGGAACGCCCCGCCCTGGAACGCCCTGGCTTTGAGGTCCATCCCGGCCTGTCGGCCCTGCAGCTGGCCGCCGCCCGCGCCGGCGCGCCACTGATGCACGACTTCTGCACGATCAGCCTCAGCGATCGGCTCACCCCCTGGGAGGTGATTGAACGGCGCCTACGCGCTGCCGCTGAGGGGGATTTCGTCGTCGCCCTCTACAACCCCCGCTCCCTGGGACGGAACTGGCAGCTGGGGCGAGCCCAGGAGCTGCTGCTGGCGGAACGGCCGGCGAGCACGCCGGTGGTGCTGGCCCGCCAGCTCGGCCGCCACGATGAGCAGGTGAGCCTGCACACCCTTGGAGATCTGCCGATCGAGCAGGTGGACATGCTCACCCTGGTACTGATCGGCAACAGCAGCAGCCGAGTAGCAGATGGCCGAATGGTGACCCCCCGGGGCTACCCGGGAGCGGCCCTGGCCTGAACTGGCCTGAGCTGGTGATCAAAAGAATCGGGATGACAGGATTCGAACCTGCGGCCCCTTCGTCCCGAACGAAGTGCGCTACCAAGCTGCGCCACATCCCGATGGCTGGACTTTAAGGGATGGCCCCGCTCCGATCACGTGAAGCGCGACGGGGTCGGGCTCAGCAGCTGGGACGCCAAGGGTGGCTGAAAGGGGGTCTGGGCTGCGGGAGAGGCCGATCCGGCTGCTTAGAGTCCAACCCAACGACCAGCCTCCACGGCGTGCCATGACGAATCCGGGGACGGTCAGCGACGTCCTGCCCTCGAACGGCGGGGCGAAGCGCGATGGGGAGAATCCGGCGGGTCTCAAGCCCCCCTGGCTGCGGGTGAAAGCCCCCCAGCGCGAGCGCATCGGCGCCGTGGCCGACCTGCTGCTCGATCTGAAGCTGAACACCGTCTGCCAGGAGGCCAGCTGCCCCAACATCGGCGAGTGCTTTGCCGGCGGCACCGCCACCTTCTTGATCATGGGGCCGGGCTGCACCCGGGCCTGCCCCTACTGCGACATCGACTTCGACAAGAGCGTGCGGGCCCTCGATCCCAGCGAGCCGGAGCGGCTGGGGGAGGCGGTGGCCCGGCTGGGACTGAGCCATGTGGTGATCACCTCGGTGAACCGCGACGACCTGGCCGATGGTGGCGCCAGCCAGTTCGTCGCCTGCATCGAGCAGGTGCGCCGGCGCTCCGCGCTCACCACGATTGAGCTGTTGATCCCCGATTTCTGCGGCAACTGGGAGGCCCTGGCGGCGGTGATGGAAGGCGCACCGGAGGTGCTCAATCACAACATCGAGACTGTGCCACGCCTCTATAAAAAGGCCAGACCGCAGGGGATCTACAGCCGTTCACTGGAGCTGTTGCAGCGGGTGCGACAGGGCTGGCCCCGCACTTACACCAAATCAGGCCTGATGACCGGCCTGGGTGAAACCGACACCGAGGTGCTGGCGGTGCTGAGCGATCTGCGGGCCCGGGCCGTCGACATCGTGACCATTGGCCAATACCTCTCACCGGGCCCCAAGCACCTGCCGGTGGATCGCTTTGTGACACCCGCGCAATTTGAAAGCTTCCGCCAGCATGGTGAAACGGAGCTGGGCTTCCTGCAGGTGGTGAGCACGCCGCTTACCCGCAGCAGTTACCACGCCGGTGAGGTACAGCGACTGATGCGGGATCACCCTCGTTGATCGCACTACAGATCTGAACCTAGATTGGGTTTCAAAACACAATCAACTCAGATGCGGCAAGCCTTTCCCTCCATCCTCACCGCCGCAGCTCTCGCACCATTCTGGAATCAGCCAGCACAGGCAATTCCGCACGTCTACGCCGGCCTGGTGCTTGGCAGCAGCAGCATGGAAGGCTGCAGCACCAAGCTTGGTGGAGCCGCCATCGCCGTCGCCGGCATGAACAACGACGACACCTTGACAATGATGAAAAAAAGTTTATAACGATTTTTGAGAAAGGCCTGAACAGGCTGCCAGGTTCAATCAGACCCGGTTCAATCAGGCCGAGCCCAGCTACTCGATCCCATCCAGGACTTGAGCGCCCATGGGCACAGAACAGTGAGGCAGAGGGCCTTTAATCTCCTTTGCCTCGAAGGATTGCCCCACCCCTGTTGACAGGGTGGGGCAATCCTGATCAAGCGACGACAGCCTGCCGCTCCGCCAGCCCCACCAGGGCCTTTTCGCTGGGGGGCACCACCACCTTGAAGCGCCCCTTCCAGCTGGGCCAGTCCGCCAGGATCTGGGCCGCCCGGGTGCTGCCGGTGTGCTCGAGATGGGCCTCCAGCAGGGGGAGCAGCAGGGATTCCTGTTCGGCCGTTTGGAGCTCCACCAAAGCCACGGTTTCGCTGTTGAGACGCTTGGCGACAGCGCCCTCCTCATCGAGCAGGAAGGCCACACCGCCGGTCATGCCGGCCGCCACGTTGCGGCCGGTGCTGCCGAGCACCACCACCACACCACCGGTCATGTATTCACAGCAGTGGTCACCGGCACCCTCCACGACGGTGCGGGCACCGCTATTGCGCACGGCGAAGCGTTCACCAGCCCGACCGAGGGCGAACAGTTGGCCGCCGGTGGCGCCATAGAGACAAGTGTTGCCAAGGATCACCTTGCTGCCGGGATCCAGGCTGCCGGCCGGCGGCACCACGCTGAGGCGGCCGCCGTTGAGGCCCTTGCCGACATAGTCGTTGGCCTCTCCCACCAGGCGCAGATTCAGGCCCTGCAGCCCGAAGGCGCCGAAGCTCTGGCCAGCGGCGCCCTCAAAGCACAGATCCAGTTGGCCGCCAAAGCCCAGATTGCCGTGGCGGGCGGCAATCTCCCCGGCCAGGCGAGTGCCGACACTGCGATCGGTGTTGGCGATCGTCAAGGTGCGGGCCAGCTGACCATGGCCATCGATCGCCGCGATCACGGCGGCATCGGCGAGCAACTGATCCTCCAGGATCGGGCCATTGCCATGGGCCTCGGCGTCGTGGCGCAACCAGCGGCGATCGGCGCCCTCGACAGGAGTGGCCAGCAGGCAGGAGAGGTCGAGAGAACTGGTTTTGGCCAGGGCGACGGAGCGAGGCGCCAGCAGCTCACTGCGACCGATCAGATCCTCAAGGCGGGCCACCCCCAGCACGCTGAGCAGCTGACGCACCTCTTCGGCCACGAACAGGAAGAAGTTGACCACATGCTCCGGCAGGCCGGTGAAGCGCTGGCGCAGGGCCTCCTTCTGGGTAGCCACGCCAACAGGGCAGTTGTTGGTGTGGCAGACGCGGGCCATGATGCAGCCCTCGGCGATCATCGCCACCGAGCCGAAGCCGTATTCCTCGGCACCGAGCAGGGCGGCGATCAGCACGTCCCAGCCGGTCTTGAGGCCGCCGTCGGCGCGCAGCAGCACCCGATCGCGCAGGCCGTTCTCCAGCAGGCTGCGATGCACCTCGGTGAGGCCCAGCTCCCAGGGACTGCCGGCGTGCTTGATCGAACTCAGGGGCGAAGCGCCGGTGCCACCGTCGTGGCCGGAGATCTGGATCACATCGGCATTGGCCTTGGCCACCCCGGCGGCGATCGTGCCGATGCCGATTTCAGCCACCAGCTTCACCGACACCTTGGCGGCAGGATTGACCTGATGGAGATCGTGGATCAGCTGGGCTAGATCTTCAATCGAATAAATGTCATGGTGTGGTGGTGGTGAGATCAGCGCCACGCCGGGTTTGCTGTTGCGTAGCCCGGCGATGTAAGGATCCACCTTGGGACCGGGCAGCTGGCCGCCCTCGCCGGGTTTGGCCCCCTGGGCCACCTTGATCTCCAGTTGGCGACCACTGCGCAGGTATTCCGGCGTGACCCCGAAGCGACCGGAGGCGATCTGCTTGATCGCCGAGCAGGCGGTGTCGCCGTTACGCAGGCCGCGGATCGTGGGCAGCGTGGGCGAATGGCCCTCGCCATCCACATCATTGAGCACATGGAAACGGGCCGGATCTTCGCCGCCCTCACCGCTGTTGCTCTTGCCGCCGATGCGGTTCATCGCCACCGCCAGCACCTCATGGGCCTCGCGGGACAGAGCGCCCAGACTCATGCCACCGGTGCAGAAGCGCGAGCAGATGCTCTCAATGCTCTCCACCTGATCGAGCGGCAACGGGGTCGGCGCCGGCCGCAGCTGCAGCAGGTCGCGCAGGGCCGTCACCGGACGGTTTTCGAGCAGGGTCTGGTAGGTACGGAAGTGGTCGTAACCGGGACCCGCCTTGACGGCGGCATGCAGGGCCTTGGCCATCTCCGGGCTGTTCATGTGGTACTCGCCACCGGTGCGGTACTGCACGAAGCCCATGAACTCCAGCTTGGTGCGATCGAGTTCGGGGAAGGCCTTGCTGTGGAAGCTGAGGGTCTCGCTGGCCAGCTCCGCCAGGCTGAGGCCCGCCACTCGACTGGTGGTGCCGCTGAAGGCCAGCTCGATCAGATCAGCGCCGATGCCGATCGCCTCAAAGATCTGGGCCCCGTGATAGCTGGCCAGCAGGGAGATGCCGATCTTGGAAAGAATCTTGCGCAGGCCATCTTCGAGGGCCTTGCGCACATTGGCCTGGGCTTGATCCAGGCTGATCGCCGGCAATTTGCCACGCTCGATCAGGGAGATGGTCCTGGGATGGGCCAGCCAATGGCGGGTGGTTTCCCAGGTGAGCCAGGGGCAGACCGCACTGGCGCCGTAGCCGATCAGGCAGGCCAGATGGTGGGTGCTCCAGCACTGGGCCGTGTCAACCACGAGCGAACATTGCAGCCTCAGGCCGAGCCGCAGCAGGTGGTGATGCACCGAGCCCACCGCCAGCAGCGGCGGGATGTAGGTGGCGCCGGCACTGAGGCCCATGCCCTGGCTGTCAGCGCCGAGGCGATCGGAGAGCACCAGGATCTGACAACCACTGCGCACGGCAGCTTCGGCTTCGAAGCCCAGCCGCTGAACCGCCTGCTCGAGGCCCGAAGGGCCGGCCGCCACCGGTAGCAGGGTGGACAGGGTGACCAGAGGCAGCCCATGGGAGCCCAGGGATGCCAGCTCGGCTTCGTTGAGCACCGGCGTGTCCAGATGCAGCACAGCAGCCCCGGCAGGATCGGGCCGCAGAGCCGAGCCGCGGCGGCCCAGATGCATCTCCAGGCTCATCACCAGCTTTTCGCGCAGCGGATCAATCGGCGGATTGGTGACCTGGGCGAAGCGCTGCTTGAAGTAGTCGTACAGAAGGTGGGGCTTGCTGGACAGCACCGCCAGTGGGATGTCGTCCCCCATGCAGTAGGTGGGTTCCTTGGCGGCACCCGCCATGTCCTCGATCACCAGATCCAGGTCTTCGGCCGTGAAGCCGAAGGCGGTCTGCTGTTGCAGCAGATCGAGATCGCTGAGGTGCCGTTCCTGGCTCCAGGGGCCGGTCGCCAGGCTGCGGCGATGGTCGGCGAGCCAGTCGCCATAGGGGAAGCGGGCGGCGGTCTCCTCCTTCACCTCCCAGTTGCGCAGCAGGCGACCCTGCTCGAGGTCCACCGCCAGCATTTGGCCCGGACCGAGCCGACCCTTTTCAAGGATGCGGCTCTCCTCCAGTTCGACCACGCCCGTTTCCGAACCCATCACCACGTAGCCGTCGCTGGTGATGCAGTAGCGGGCCGGCCGCAGGCCATTGCGATCGAGCGTGGCGCCCACCATGCGACCGTCGCCGAACACCAGCAACGCCGGCCCATCCCAGGGCTCCTGCAGACAGGCGTTGTACTCATAGAAGGCCTGAATAGCCGGGCGCTGCTCCAGCTCAGGCTGGTCGCGGAAGGCCTCGGGCACCAGGGTGAGCAGGCTGTCGGTGATCGGCCTGCCACTGCGCACCATCAGCTCGAGGGTGGCATCGAGGTTGGCGGAATCACTGAAGGCGGCATTGACGAGGGGCCGCAGATCGGCGGCGGCATCTCCCCAGACCGCCTCGAGGTTGGCTTCCGCCGCACTGGCCCAGTTGATGTTGCCCAGCAGCGTATTGATCTCGCCGTTGTGGCCCAGCAGCCGCATCGGCTGGGCCAGGGGCCAGCGGGGCAGGGTGTTGGTGCTGAAGCGCCGGTGGTAGACGGCGAAGTTGACCGCGAAGCGCTGATCGCGCAGGTCGGCGTAGTAGCGATCCAGCACCTCGGAGCGCACCATGCCCTTGTAAACGACGGTGCGGGCACTGATCGAGGCGAAATAGAGATCGGTGGCGCCGTCCCCCCAGATCTCGCGCACCCGATCAACGGCACGCCGGCGCAGGCGAAACAGCATGGCCTCGATCGCATCGACCTCCACCGGCACGCTGGCCGAAGCATCGGGCGCCTGCAGCAACCACTGCTCGATCACCGGGGCGGTCTGCCGGGCCAGGGGACCGAGCACGGCCGCATCCACCGGCACCGTGCGCCAGCCGAGACTGTGCAGCCCGAGCCGGGAGGCCTCCTGTTCACAGATGGCGCGGGCCTGCTGACGGCGCTCCGCATCCACCGGCATGAACACCATGCCCAGGCCGCGCACCTGGCCGCTGCTGGCTGCCGCCTCGGGCCAGATCGCCTCGAGAAACCCCCAGGGAATGGCGCTGAGAATGCCGGCCCCATCGCCGGAGTCGCCATCACCGCCACAGCCGCCGCGATGTTCCATGCAGCGCAGACCGCGCAGGGCCTGAGCCAGCACCCAATGGTTCGCCTGGCCGCCGAGATGGGCAAGGAAGCCCACCCCACAGGCGTCCTTCTCGCCGACCACCGGCGCCGGCGCCGGGCTGTCGCGGTGAGGCCAGACGGGAGGGATGGGGTTGGGCATGGACCAGGACACGAGCGGCGAACGAAGGGGGGGCCGTTTAAAGGCAGCCAGAGCGAGCGGGAGCTTGGAAGTCACCCCCCGGAAAGCCCGGGCTGGAGTGCCGACTTTGGACCAGCCCAGGGGCCAGGCACGGTGAGGTTGGCGCGCAGCCATCCTCCCGGCGGACGGCCGATCCTAGGCAGCCGCATTCCTGACAAGGTTCACAGGGGCTACCTTTCGGAACCCGGCTGCATCGACCATGGCCATGGCCACATGGAAGGTTCTGGCCACGACCCTTGTCGCCGCCGCACCCCTGTTGGCGGCACCCCTGCTGGCGACACCGACACAGGCGACCCCACTGCGGGCGCCGCCGCCCGTGCTGGCGGGCCCGGGTGGCGGCGCCCCGAACCGGCCGGCCGTGATCCAGCCGGCCCTGCCCCGCGGGCCTGGGCTCCAGCAGGGCAGCCGGCTGCGGATCAATGGCCGCGAGCAGCGCGCCGCCTGGCTGCGCCAACCTCCCCTGCCGGGCCGATCCGAGCGGCTCTGGCTGCCTCTGGAGGTGTTGCAGGCCCAGCTGGGGTTCAACAGCAGCAGCCGGGCCGATGGCAGCCTGAACCTGGCCTGGTATGGCCAGGAATTGATCGTGCCGCCAGCCGCCCAACGCAGCCTGGGCGATGAAGTGGCGGTGGAGGTGGCGGCGCTGCTCGAAGCGGTGGGCGTCAGCCGCAGCGGCGACGGCGACACATTGGAGCTGCGGCTTCCGCCGGCGCGCCTGCTGCAGGTGCGGGCGGCCCGTCAGCCCGGCCAACGGCGGATCGTGCTGGACCTCGACGGTCCCGCCGTGGTGCGCTCCAGTGAGGAGGGACTGGAACTGGACCTGAGCAGCAGCCCGGCCCAACAGGCCGAATTGGGCCAGCGGGGCCTGGGGGTGCGCCAAGGACCCCAGGGGCTGATGCTGACCACAGCCTCAGGCTCGCGGGCCAGCCAGATTCTCACCCTGGCCAACCCCAGCCGGGTGGTGATTGACCTGCCCGGTGAAGGCCCCACTCCCAGCAGTAGCAGCAGTAGCAGCAGACCCAACCCGCCCCGCTTCGATCCGCGGCTGCTGGCGCTGCTCGGCAAGGACCTCCGCTGGGACCGCCAGGTGCTGCGCCTCGGCAATCTCAATTTCACCTTGAATCGGGTGAGCTTCGATCCCCGCTCCGGGCCGCTGGAACTCCAGCCCCTGAGTCGCAGCGGCAGCATGGAGGGCCTGAGCGCCCTCAGCGACCTGGCCCAGCGCGCCGATGCCCTCGTGGCGATCAATGGCGGCTTCTTCAACCGGGTGCGACGCCTGCCCCTGGGAGCGCTGCGGCAACAGGGACGCTGGCTCTCCGGGCCGATCCTGAACCGGGGAGCCGTGGGCTGGGAAGGTCGCCAGGTGCCCCAGTTCGGCAGGTTGCAACTGCAGGAATGGCTGCTGGACCGCAGCGGCCAGCGTTGGCCGGTTCAGGTCGTCAACAGCGGCTACGTGCAGCGGGGCATCAGCCGTTACACCAGCGACTGGGGCCCCTGGTATCGGGCCCTGAGCAACGGCGAGAGCGGCCTGCTGCTGCGTGACGGGATCGTGGTCCAGCGCTTCGAGGCGGCCCGCCTCACGGCCGGGATCCCCCTGGCCCCCGGGGACATGGTGCTGGTGGGGCGAGCCGGCACAGCCCTGCCCTGGACGGAAGGCACCCCTCTGAGCCTGGACTCACGGCCGAGCGATCCCCTTGGACTGGCCACCAACGTGCTCGGCGGTGGCCCCTTGCTGTTGCACAACGGAAGGGTGGTGCTGAACGGCACCGCGGAGGGATTCGGTGCCGCCTTCCTGAGCCAGGGCGCTCCCCGCACCGTGATCGGCAGCGATGGCACCAGAATTGAACTGATCACCCTCGAAGGAGTGGAGCAGCAAGGGCCAACCCTGGCCGAAACGGCGGCGCTGCTGCAGGGCCTGGGCCTGCGGGACGCCCTCAACCTCGATGGCGGCAGCTCCACCGGCCTGGTGATGGGTGGCGCCCATACCGTCAAGGGCCGCGGCGTGGCCGGCGCCGTTCACAACGGCCTGGGGCTGGTGCCAGGCAACGGCCAGGCCGATGGAGCTGGAAGCGCCAGCGGCGGCAACAGCCTGGCCGGCAACTGACAGACTGGGGCCTTGCCGGAGCATCCACCGTGCCCAGGGGCCACAGCCTGCGCATCACCGCCGCCGCCGCCGCCGAACTGTGCCGCCAGGCCGCGGTGGCCGGCACCCCCGGCCTGATGCACATCGACCTGCTGGACGGCAGCTGTGAACGCTGGGCGATCCGCCTGCGCCCGGGCCATCTGGCCGGTAGCCCCGTGGCCCGCGCCGATGGCATCACCCTCTATGCGCCGCCGCCCCAGCTGGCGCTGCTCACCGGCCTGCAACTGGATTACAAGGGCGATCTCAGCGGCGGCGGCTTCCTGGTCAGACCGGGCGATGACGTGCGCAGCTGCGCCTGCGGAGCCGCCTTCAGCCGGGAGTCAGGACGGGGGACGACGGGGCAGTAAGGTGACGGATTGTCGAAATCGGTCGGCTAGCCGACCTGTTCGCACCGACCAGCCCTGACGGCCCTCGATGCCCACCATCCAGCAGCTGATCCGCACCGAGCGGCAGCGTCTCACCCGCAAGACGAAATCGCCGGCCCTGCGCTCCTGCCCCGAGCGCCGTGGTGTCTGCACACGCGTCTACACCTCCACTCCCAAGAAGCCCAACTCGGCCCTGCGCAAGGTTGCCCGGGTTCGGCTCACCTCGGGATTTGAGGTCACCGCCTACATCCCAGGCATCGGCCACAACCTCCAGGAGCACTCCGTGGTGCTGATCCGGGGCGGCCGGGTCAAGGATCTGCCGGGGGTGAGATACCACATCATCCGTGGCACCCTCGACACCGCCGGCGTCAAGGACCGGCGCCAGTCCCGTTCCAAGTACGGCGCCAAGACACCCAAGTCCTGATGGGCTGGATCCCGGCCCCGGGATCCGCCGCTGTTTAGTTCAGACTCCCCTGCCTTTTCCCTTCCCGTTCCATGTCCCGCCGCAACGCCGCCGAGAAGCGCCCGGTCCTGCCGGATCCCCAGTTCAACAGCCGCCTGGCCTCGATGATCGTCGCCCGGCTGATGAAGCATGGCAAAAAGTCCACGGCCCAGCGGATCCTCTCGGACGCTTTCAGCCTGATCAACGACCGCACCGGCGGCGATCCACTCGAACTGTTCGAGACCGCCGTCCGCAACGCCACCCCACTGGTGGAAGTGCGTGCGCGCCGGGTCGGCGGTGCCACCTATCAGGTGCCGATGGAAGTCCGTCAGGACCGTGGCACGGCCATGGCCCTGCGCTGGCTGGTCAACTTCTCGCGTGCCCGTAATGGCCGCTCCATGGCCCAGAAATTGGCCGGTGAACTGATGGATGCAGCCAACGAAGCCGGCAGCGCCGTTCGCAAGCGGGAAGAGACCCACAAAATGGCTGAGGCCAACAAGGCCTTCGCCCACTACCGCTATTGAGCCAGGAGAGCATCGGCAACGCGAACGTCGCCGATCTCCCCTCAGACCGCAGCCCAGGCTGGTCTGTAAAGTAATACACGTTTTTGTTGACCCCACCCGGAGAACTCGTCAGTGGCCCGCGCCTACCCCCTCGACCGCGTCAGAAATATCGGGATCGCCGCCCACATTGACGCGGGCAAAACCACCACCACCGAACGGATTCTTTTCTATTCGGGCGTGGTTCACAAGATGGGTGAGGTGCACGACGGCGCCGCCGTCACCGACTGGATGGAGCAGGAACGAGAACGGGGCATCACGATCACGGCGGCCGCCATTTCCACCAGTTGGAAAGACAACCGCATCAACATCATCGACACCCCTGGCCACGTCGACTTCACCATTGAGGTGGAGCGCTCGATGCGGGTCCTTGATGGCGTGGTGGCGGTGTTCTGCGCCGTGGGCGGGGTGCAGCCCCAGTCGGAAACGGTCTGGCGCCAAGCCGACCGCTACAACGTGCCCCGCATCGTGTTCGTCAACAAGATGGACCGCACGGGTGCCAACTTCCTGAAGGTCTACGACCAGATCAAGGATCGCCTCAAGGCCAACGCCGCGCCGATCCAGCTGCCGATCGGCGCTGAGGGTGATCTCAAAGGAATCATCGACCTGGTTCGCAACAAGGCGATCATCTACACCAATGATCTCGGCACCGACATCATTGAAGAAGAGGTGCCCGACAACATGAGGGATGAGGTCGACTTCTGGCGCGACAAGCTGATGGAAACCGTCGCTGAAAACGACGAAGAGCTGCTGGATGCCTACCTGGACAACGGCGAACTCACCCAACCTCAGCTCGTCAAAGGCATCCGCGAGGGTGTGGTGAGGCACCGTTTGGTGCCGATCCTGTGTGGATCAGCCTTTAAAAATAAAGGTGTCCAGTTGGTGCTGGATGCCGTAGTCGACTATCTCCCCGCTCCGGTTGACGTGCCGCCGATCACCGGCTTGCTTCCCGACGGCACTGAAGCCACCCGCGCCTGCGACGACAACGCCCCGTTCAGCGCCCTGGCGTTCAAGGTGATGGCCGATCCCTACGGCAAACTCACCTTCATTCGGATGTATAGCGGCGTACTGCAGAAGGGCAGCTACGTGATGAACTCCACCAAGGACAAAAAAGAGCGCATCTCCCGCCTGATCCTGCTCAAGGCCGACGACCGCGAGGAAGTGGACGAGCTGCGGGCCGGTGATCTCGGTGCCGTACTCGGCCTGAAGGACACCACCACCGGCGACACCCTCTGCAACGACAGCGATCCGATCATCCTCGAGTCGCTGTTCATCCCCGAACCGGTGATCTCGGTGGCCGTGGAGCCGAAGACCAAGGGCGACATGGAGAAACTCTCCAAAGCCCTGCAATCGCTCTCCGAAGAAGATCCCACCTTCCGGGTCT
>CAIZOZ010000061.1 GCA_903934745.1 uncultured cyanobacterium | reverse complement strand
TGGTTGGCGTTGAACGCTGCGTTGACGCCTGCCATGGGTTCACTGCTCATGGCGAGAATCTATCCAGGTTTGCCAGCTCAGACCCGCGTTGGTCAGATCCGAGTCCTCTGGGCCGACTCGAAATCCCTTCAGGTCCGTGATCCGGATCGGCAAGCTCAGCGCCGCGGCGCCACCAGCACCTCTTCCCGTTCGATCAGCTGGCCGCTATAGCCGAGGGAGCGGGCCAGCGCCCCGAGCGTGGCGGGATCCTTGCCCGCCTGAGCCGGCACACACACCGCCCACCAGATCAGATGGTCGACGCGATTGGCCGAGGTGATCGGGCCGCCGGGATTGAGCTCCCGCACAATCAGGCGCGTAGCGGTGCCGGTGACCCGCATCGGCCCTGAGGGGCTGCAACGGATCTTGTCGGTGGCGATCGTGACCCGATCCGGCTGCTCCTGCCAGATCTGCACCCTCCAGTTATCGGGCATCAGCGGATCGGCCTTGATGCCATACACGCCGAGCGACTGGAGGCCCTCGCGGCTGATCCGCTCCTGCAGGATCACCAGATCCGCGGGCCGGGGCGCCGTGGCATCCTCGGGAGGGGGATTCTGGGCCGCCATGGCCGGGCGCAGGCCGCCAGCGAGCAGGGCCCCGGGCAGCAGGGCCAGCGCCAGAGCGGCCAGGGTGGCGGGCGACTGCGGGACCAGCGGCCCCAGGCAGCGCGTACGGGAGAGGAACGTCAGCATGGCTCCATGCTCGCCTACCTCGACCACCACGCCACCACCCCCTGTGACCCGCGGGTGCTGACCGCGATGGAACCCTGGTGGTGCCGGCAGTTCGCCAACCCCGCCAGTCGCCTTTACCGGCCGGCGCTGGAGGCCGCCGCCGCCGTGGAGATCGCCCGCGGCCAGGTGGCCGCCGCCCTGGCCATGCCCGCCGAGGCGGTGATCTTCACCAGCGGTGCCACCGAAGCCAACAACCTGGCCCTCAAAGGGGTCGCTGAAGCCGCCCTGGAACGCGGTGAGCCGCGCCGCGGCCTGATCACCCTGGCCACCGAACACCGGGCGGTGCTCGATCCGCTGGCCTGGCTGAGCCGCCATGGTTTCCCGCTCACCGTGCTGCCGGTGCGGCCCGATGGCCTGCTGGATCTCCAGAGGCTGGCTGACGCCCTCAGTCCTGACACCCTGCTGGTGTCGGTGATGGCCGCCAACAACGAAATCGGCGTGCTGCAGGATCTGGCCGCCATCGGCGCTCTCTGCCGCCAGCACGGTGCCCTGTTCCACTGCGACGCCGCCCAGGCGGTGGGGCACATCCCGCTGGCGATGACCACGCTGGGCATCGATCTGCTCAGCCTCAGCGGTCACAAGCTCTATGGCCCCAAGGGTTGCGGTGCCCTGCTGCGCCGTGACGGCATCGCCCTCGCCCCGCAGCAGCACGGCGGCAGCCAGGAAGGGGGCCTGCGGGCCGGCACCCTGGCGGTGCCGCTGCTGGTGGGTCTCGGGGCAGCGGTGGAGCTGGCCATGGCCGACCAGGTCGAGCGCAGCGCCCGCCTCACAGGCCTGCGGGATCAGTTATGGGAAGGCCTGGAGCGTCTGGGGGGCGTGCAGCTCAACGGCCCGCAACGCCAGCGGCTCGGCCACAACCTCAACATCAGCATTGCTGGTGTCGACGGCCAGCGGCTGCACCGACTGCTGCGCTCCACCCTGGCGGTGAGCAGCGGCTCGGCCTGCAGTCAGGGCAGTCCCTCCCATGTGCTGGCAGCCCTGGGCCGCAGCCGCCTCCAGGCCGCCGCCTCGATCCGCTTCGGGCTGGGCCGCGACACCAGCGCCGCCGAGATCGATCGGGCCCTGGCGGCCGTAGCCGCGGCCCTGGCCGAACTCCGGCAGCCCCTCTAGCTTTCAGCGATCCGAAGGCCCTCCATGACCGCCCCCTTCCCCGGTCGTGCGGCCCCCCGCCTCAACATCGGTGATGCCGTCCATGACGGCTGGCAGGCCTTCTGCCGCAGCCCCGGCGCCTTTGTGCTGTTCGCGCTGCTGCTCTGGGGCCTGCAGGTGTTGTTCCAGCTGTTGCAGGCCCGCATCGGGACCGCTGCAGCGCTCTCCGCCTATCCCGTCGATTGGCTTCTGGCCCTGGTGGGCCTGGTGGGCAGCCTCACCAGCTACTTCTGGGGCACGATCGGCATGGTGCGCGGCGCCCTGATGGGCCTCGATGGCCGCCGCCCTCGCTTCGCCGACCTGATCCGCTGGGATGGCGGCGCCGTCACGCGTCTGTTCTGGGCCGCCCTGCTGCTGGGGGCGCTGCTGTTGGCGGCGCTGGCGGCGATCACGGTGCTGCTGGGAGGGCCCCTTGGCCTCCTGACCGCCATGGCCGACGCCAGGGCCGGCAGCCTGTCACCAGGTCTGCAGCTGATGACCCTGGTCGTGGCCGTGCTGCTGCTGCTGCTGATCGGCTTCTGGCTGGTGGGGCTGATCTATGTGAGCGTCAACCAGCAGTTTCAGGCCCAGATCTCGCTGACGGAACGGCTGGGCCCCTGGGCCACGCTGCGACGCAGCCGCGCCCTGGTGGATCCCCACTGGCCGTTGCTGCTGCTGCTGGTGATCGTCGAGGCGCTGCTCAGCCTGCTGGGGGTGCTGGCCTGCTTCGTGGGCTTCTTCGTGGCCTGGCCCGTGGTGGTGTGTGTGTCCACCGCCGCCTACCGCCAGCTGCTGGCCTTGGAAGCCGCGCCGCCGCCCTTACCCGAGGCCAACCCCGCCGCCTAACCCCAGCGAACGCTCAGCACCACAAAGCCCAGCACCCCGAGCAGCGCCAGCAGCACCTGGGCCAGCCGGCTGACCAACATGCCGGCCACCACCGCCAGGCCCACCTGCAGGGAACGCTTCAAGCGCTGCAGGCCGAAGCGGCCCAGGGCGGTGGGGGCACTCAGCAGTTCCCCCAGGCTGGCGCCGAGCAGGGGCCCCAGCAGGGCTCCCAGCAGCGGCCCGCCGATCGGCAGAGCTGGCAGCAAGCCCAACAGTCCAACCAGCAGACCGATCGCGGCGCCGATGTAGGCCCAGCGGCTGGCCTGCAGCCGGACGGCGCCGAGCAGCAGCCCCAGGGCCTCCGCCCCCCAGCCCAGCAGCAGAATCACGACGCCGAGCAGCAGCGTCGGCCAGGCCGTGGCCCAGCCCACCGCCGCCACCCAGAGCAAGGCACCAAGGGGCAGCAGGGCCAGCCCGGGCAGCACCGGCAGCAGGGTGCCGGGAATCGCCAGCACCTGCACCAGCAGGGCTGCCCACCAGAGCAGATCACTGCGGGCCAGCTCCGTCATGCCCGTCAAGGCCAGTGGCGAGGCCAACAGCAACGGCGAAGAGAGCAGAGCGAAGGTCATCAACAGCGCCGGGCCACTCGCAGTTTGGCCGAGCGGCTGCGGGGATTGGCCTCCGCCTCGGCCGCCTCGGCCACCAGAGGCTTGCGGGTGATCCGCTCCAACCGGTCGTCGCTGAGGAAGGCGGTCTTGACGCGCCGATCCTCAAGTGAATGGAAGCTGATGATCGCCAGCAGGCCGCCGGGCAGCAGCCAGTCGGGGGCCCGCTGCAGCAGCCGATCGAGCTGGCCGAGTTCGTCGTTGACGGCGATGCGCAGGGCCTGGAAGGTGCGGGTGGCAGGGTGAATGCGGCCGCGCCGGGCCGGAGGCGGGAAACAGCCGCCGATCACATAGGCCAGATCAGCGCTGCTGCGGCCACTGTCGCTCCAGGGACGTTCCGCCACCAGGCGCCGGGCGATGCGGCGCGACAGGCGCTCCTCGCCGTAGGCATAGATGAGGTCCGCCAGCTCGCTTTCCTGCAGTCGGTCGATCAGCTGTGCCGCCGTCTCGCCCACCTCGGGATTCATGCGCATATCGATCGGCCCATCGGCGCGGAAACTGAAGCCCCGGGCCGCCACATCGAGCTGGGGGCTGCTGACCCCCAGGTCGGCCAGCACGGCGACCAGGGGCTGACTGGGGGTGTAATCGCCAAAATCGGTGGCCACGATCGTGACGCGATCGCCATAGGGCGCCAGATGCTCAGCGGCGGCGGCCCGGGCGGTGGGATCACGATCCAGGCCGATCAGCCGCAGCTGCGGCTGGGCCGCCAGCAGCAGGGCGCTGTGGCCGCCGCCGCCGAGAGTGGCATCGAGCAGCAGGGGCGACTCGCCGCCGGGTGGGAGCGGCAAGGCGGCGAAGGCGGCCAGCACCTGGTCGGCGAGCACCGGGAGATGGGAATAGGAGGCGGAGTCCATGGCTCTGTCCTAAACCCTGCCCCCTTCTGATCCGTTGGCCGTCAGCTCCAGCCATCCGGGCAAACCGACGCCGGGCGAGCACTGGCGGCCTGCTTGAGCGTGCCGGCCGTCAGCCCGCCGCAGCCAGCCAGGCCTCAAGGTCGCTGGCGCCCTCGAAATCGAGTAGGGCTTCCGCCAGGGTTTCCAGTTGCTCAAGGCGCAGGCTGCGGATGCGGGCCTCCTGCGCTGGGTTCAGCTCACCGCAGCGGCGCCGGAGCAGGCGGAGAGCCATCTCCAGCTCGCCCTCCTGGCGGCCTTCCAGACGACCCTGCCCAAAGATCTCGCGGTACGCCACGCTCTGCGTGAAGTCTTCAAGGGTGATGCCGCCCATGGCGCAGAGCTCCTCCAGCGATCGTCCGTTAAACCTTGTGATCACAATAGCGGCGATCACATCCGACAACGCATGGGCATCCGTTGTGCCGGCCACTTGCTGGCGGATGGCGGCACTGCTGGCTGGCGCCTGCTCCTCCGGCTGAACCAGCAGCGCCAGGGCGCGGAGCAATGGCGGTGCCGTGGGGTCGGCAGCAGCAGGCTGCAGCTCGATCCAGTGCACCCGCTCCCGCAGAAACTCCGCCACCGCCTG
>CAIZOZ010000060.1 GCA_903934745.1 uncultured cyanobacterium | reverse complement strand
CCGGGCGAGCCGATCGTCGGTGCGGTGGCCCTTGGCAACCATGGCATCACCATTCATCGCCAGGACTGCGCCAATGTCGGCCAGACCCCGGCGGAGCGACGCTTGCCGGTGCGTTGGAATCCAGGCGGCGAAGGCCAGCAGCGCCGCTACCCGGTGCGGCTGCGGATCGAGGTGCTGGATCGGGTGGGAGTGCTCAAGGACATCCTCACCCGCCTCTCAGATCACCGCATCAACGTGAGCGATGCCCGCGTGCGTACCAGCGCCGGCAAGCCGGCCCGCATCGATCTGAGGGTGGAGCTGGTGAATGCTGCCCAGCTGCGCGACACCTTGGATCAAATCGGTTCGATGGCGGATGTGCTCGATCTCTGCCGTACGGGGATCGGCTGAACGGTTGGAGGATTGGGGCTGGTCCGGGTTCAATCCTGAGGCGGCAGCCAGCGGCTTGGTGGCAGCACCATGGATGGCCCAGCATGCGGAAGCAAGGGCCCTATCCAGGGCTTGATCGAAACGGCTGCGTTGCTCAGGCGGCCCGTCGCTGCCTGGCTGGGGAATAGCGCCGGGCCTCCAGGCTGGTTTCAGCTTTGGGGCTCGGCTGTCTTTGCTGGGTTCGGCCGCCGGAAAGTGGAATGGCCAGGAATTTGAGCACCAGCTGGAGGGTCTGGGAGAGCAGGTTCCAGACCGTGCTCAGCTGGGGCAGGGTGTGGGCGCCGATGCGCACGGCGCCACTGAGAATCGACAGCGCCGCCGCGATCGACAGCGCCGCCAGGGCGGCGAAGCCGAACATCTGGGTGAGGCCGAGCAGCATCTGGCCGATGCCCATGCCGATGGCGCGCACCCCGGCGATGACGTTGTAGATCGATTTGCTGGCCACCAGCAGGGTGTCGAAGTGCAGGAATTCGGCGGCTTGGAACAGGCCGGTCAGCAAGCCGCAGCCCAACAGCACCAAGAGGATTCCCATCCCCACGTCGCGTGAATCGAAACCACCCTCAATGGGGCGAGCCCGCTTGGCCTCCAGGGAGGCGGATTGCCGCGAAGGGCGGTGACTGGGGCGCAAGGTCATCGGTTTAATGGCGAAAATGCGTCACAAGATCTGCATTTTGCTGTGAATGCTGCCCTGAGGAAACCCCTGCTGGTCACGGGGCGCCATGGCTGCGGGACGGTTTACGGAGTGGATCGACAAGGCCGCGTCCGGGCTGGAGGGCCCTGGGCATGGCAGCCGGAGTTGGCGTGGTCGCTAGTGCCTGGTCCGAGGCCCGCAGCACCGCAATCCGAGCGCCGGTGTCAGGGCAAGGTGAATCCAGAGGTGTTCAGGTGCTTGAGGTCCAGCAGCACCACGGTGAACCAGCCCAACAGGACCAGGCCGCCAATCGCGCCCAGGACCAGCAGAAAGGCGACCAGTCCTGACCGTGGGGACCCGCTGTCGTTTGCCACGCACACCTGTTGCAAGGCCTTTGATCATCCCACCACCAAAAGCTGATCTGAACTGAGCGCGGCAGGCGACCCCCAGCGGCCTGCTCCACCGATGGCTTCCTCCGTGCCAGCGGCTGCGCCAGGTGCCTGAGCGCCCTGCCTAGGGTCACGCCATCCGGGGGTTGTTCACCCCAGCTGATCGCCCCTGGGGCCGGTTCCCCGCGCCATGTCTGCCGTTGTGTCTGCCGCCAACCCCTTGCTGGCGCTCCCATTTGAGCCGGCGCTGGAGGCTCTGGGCGAGGCCTACTGGGATGTGGTGGAGGCCGCCAGCTTTCCCCGTACCACCCTGCGCTTCCGCAACGACCCGCTGTTGCAGCAGCTCGGGCTCGATCCGGCCAGCGTTGCCGATCAGCATCTCGAGGCGGCCTATGGGCGCTTTGAAAGCCGCAGCCCCCTGCTGGCCCTGCGCTATCACGGCTATCAATTCGGCAACTACAACCCTTTCCTCGGCGATGGCCGCGGCTTCCTCTACGGCCAGCTGCGCGATCGTCATGGCCAGCTGCAGGACCTGGGCAGCAAAGGCAGCGGCACCACCCCCTGGAGCCGAGGAGGCGATGGCCGCCTCACGCTCAAGGGTGGTGTGCGTGAGGTGATCGCCAGCGAGGCACTGCATCGTCTCGGCGTCAGCACCAGCCGCACCCTGGCGCTGGTGGAAACCGGCGAAGAGCTCTGGCGCGGCGATGAGCCCTCCCCCACCCGCAGTTCGGTGATGGTGCGGATGGCCCGCACCCATCTGCGCTTCGGCAGTTGTGAGCGGTTGCTGCATCGACGCCAACCGCAGCAATTGGATCGGTTGCTGCGCCATGTGGTGGCGATTCACTATCCCCATCTGCTCGCGCTCGAATCCGGCGAGGCCCAGCTGCTGGCCTTTTATGGCGAGCTGGTGGAACGGGTGGCGCGGCTGGCGGCGGAGTGGATGGTGGCCGGCTTCACCCATGGCGTGCTCAATACCGACAACATGAGCCTGGCCGGCGAGAGCTTCGACTACGGCCCCTTCGCCTTCCTGGAGCGCTGGGACCCGGGCTTCACAGCCGCCTACTTCGACCACAGCGGCCTCTATGCCTATGGCCAGCAGCCGTTGATCTGCCATCACAACCTGCGCTTGCTGCAGGAGCCCCTGGCGATGCTGCTGCCGCGCCCGGAGCTGGAGGCCCAGCTGCAGCGTTTTGGCCCGCTGTACGACGACCATTACCGGAGCCGGTTGCTGCGGCGTCTGGGTTTTGAGGCGGACCTGGCTGGGGTGGCTGAGTTGCCGGATCTGCTGGTGCCCACCCTGCAACTGCTTGCCGACTGGGAGGTGGGCTATGGCGCCTTCTTCGCGGCCTTGGCGGAACGGGTGCGGCTTGGCGGCCTGCCGGACACAGCGGCAGACCTCGAGCCTTTTGTGGCCTCTGGCGCGGCGCCGCCCCGGTCCAGTTGGTTGGCCTGGCGGGATGCCTGGTGGCTTTGGAGCCAGTACCTCGACGGCCAGGACGGGGCGAACGCCCTGGCGATCGGGGCGAGCCTGCAGCGCTGGAACCTGGTGCAAACGCCCGTGCGGCCGTTGATTGAGCAGCTCTGGGCGGCGATTGAGCAACACGATGATTGGCACCCTCTGGCGGACTGGCTGGCCGCTACCCGGCAAGAGTTTTCGGCGCGGGGCCGCACGGCCCGACAGCGCCGGGACACCTGAAGTCCCACCAGACCCACAAGCCCCTTAATCCCACGCCACGAGTCAGGCCCTCTGGGAGAGCAGGCTCGGACGCAGCGATCCAGCCGCGTCCTTAAGTTCTGCGACAGTTACCACTCAGTGATTGCTCAGTCTGATGCAGCGCGGCGATCTGCGTGTGAAATGGGTGGCCGACACTCGGCTGGTCACCACGATCGACCCGATCGGTGTGATGGCAGGAGCTGGTTGAGGGGTTCTGAATCGGCAAGGGCTAGGGTTAAGTTGTTGTTAGTGGACAGTCGGGGAGCCGCTCCAGTGGGTTGGTCTTCGTCACCGTATCTCCCCCTTGT
>CAIZOZ010000059.1 GCA_903934745.1 uncultured cyanobacterium | reverse complement strand
CGAGCGCCGGTTGTCCATCCCCGCGCGGGCCCTGCAAGCTGCTCACGCAGTGCTGGAACGGCAGCATCGGCAGCCAGCCGGGCAGGGTGTTGTAGGAGAGGTAAAAAAGGCCGCCGGGACGCAGGGCCCGTTCAGCCAGACGCATCAGGCTGAGGCGGACCTCCGGGGAGACCCAGCTCAGGATGCCGTGGGCCACGGTGAGGTCGAATTCGCCCCAGGTCATGCAGCCGCCAGCGGCCTGCTCCAGCTCCAAAAAATCGGCCTGCTCGAAGCGGATATTGCCGAGGCCGGTGGCCGCCGCCAGGGAGCGAGCATGGGCGATGTGCTCGGCGTTGAAATCGATGCCGAGGAAGTGGGCCTGCGGATAGTTGGCAGCTTGCAGGCAGAGGTGAACGCCCTGGCCACAACCGAGCTCGAGCAACTGGAAGGGCCCGCAGACCTCCGGGGGCCGGTGCCGGTTCAGTAGGGCCAGGAAGGCCAGTCGTTCGGGGGAGGGTTCGCTTTGGGCGTCATAGGTGTAGCCGGCTCCCGTGAAGTAGCCGTGGCGGAGGGTCATGGGCTGGAGGACTGCTGGGCTCGGTTCGGCCCACTGTGGGGCTTTCTACTGGTCGTTCTATTTGACGGAGCCCATTGCCTGGATGGGTAGGTGGATGACTGACTGTCAGATAACGATGATGGAGTTCCCCCGATTTCGTGGACACGTCTCAGGGCATCACAGGATTGATTGTAGGGGTTGTCGCAAGGCATTGCTCGTAATTGATTGAACTGAGGAAACCGATCGTTGAATGGCGGTGTTCGCGGCTGTAGTAGCCCTCGATCCAGAAGGCTAATGGCCTCTGGATCTGAGCAGGATTGAATAGGGTTCTGGCATCGTCATCGAGGTTAAGTTCAAATTTGAGGGTAAAAAAGAGCTCTCCACAACTGCGTTATCCCAGCAGCAGCCCTTGGCAGGCATGCTGCAGCTGATCTCATGCTTCCTGAGCAGCTTGTGGTCGTCGGATGCCCGATACTGACGGCCCTGGTCCGTGTGGATGATCAGTGGCATACCATCAAAAGCAGCCAATAGAGCTGAAACGGTGGGTTAAGGGGGCCTCCTTGCGGATCAGTGCTCAGCACAAACGAGCGTGCGGCGAAGTCGGTCTCCACAAACCCAGGTTCAATCAGCTGGATCTTGATTCCAAGCGGCGCCAGCTCATAGGCCAACGCTTCGCTGAGGCCCTCGACCGCCTATTGGCTGCCGTCATACAAGGACCCCAGGGGGAAGGTCGTCTGCCCCCCGATCGAGGAGATGTTGACGATCACACCGCCCCCACCGCTGGCGCAGGACGGGCAGCACAGCCTTGGATACCGCCAGCAGCCCGATCACGTTGGTGTCGAACTGACGCCGAATCACCTCCATCGCCGTGACCTCCAAGGGGCCATAGGCCCCAAAGCCGGCATTGTTGATCAACATATCGATCCCGCCGAAGCGCTCCAGCGCCGCGCTGATCGCCGCTGCAATGAAGGCCTCGTCGGTGACATCCAGGCGGGTGACCAGCACCGCTCCAGTCAGGCCAGCTCCTGGGCCTGACTGGAGCGGTGCATGTTGGCGACCACCTTTCACCCCTGCTGGTGAAAGTGCAAAGCCGTGGCGCGGCCGATGCCGCTCGATTCCCCCGTGATCAGAATCGTGCCGGTCATGGGTCCTGCCACAAGCAACGTCAGTCGTGCAACGACCGTAAGCTACAGATTGAAGCTGGACGTTGACAGCGATTCCTGGTGCCACCATCAACGGAACGGTTTCAGGAACACTTTTCCGCGCCAGGATCTGGCCTGGATAACGTCTTCTGACTTCAGCGCCTGATCGTGAGGGAGCGGCGAATCTGCAGGAACCAGTCTGCCGGCAGGTCGCCTTTGTGCAGGCTGAAGCTGGCCATCGAGCGCGCCAGGGGTAGGCCACCGCGTTGCCACAGGGCCAACACATGAACGGCCACGGCGATGGCTATCAACAGCCAGGCCAGCAGGTGCAAGCTATAGACGAGGTGATGCAATTGGCCCTACCGCAGCCAGTCCTCCTGCATCAACTTGCCACTACCCACCGCCAGGGCCAGAGCCAGCAGAGCGATCGCATTGGCGGGCTGCCGCAGCCGCAGCCGACCGGCTGTGACCGCATAGAGGCCGAACAGCAGGGCCACGGGCCAGAGCAGCACCCCGACAGTGCCGTGGATGTCAATCCAGGCGCCGGGGAGCGCCAGGGGCAATCGGCCGAAGCGGCCGTCGTCGTTGGAGTAGACAACCAGGCCTGTGATCCAGGCCACGGGCACCAGCAGGGCTGT
>CAIZOZ010000058.1 GCA_903934745.1 uncultured cyanobacterium | reverse complement strand
GTGCAGATCACCGTGGATCCCGACTTGAGCCCGGAGGCCTTCGCCGTGGCCGAGCACCTGCGCAACGAGACCGTGCTGCAGGTGAACGGCAAGGTGCGGGCCCGGCCGGCCGAATCGATCAATGAACGGCTGGCCACCGGCATGGTGGAAGTGCTGGCCGCCGGCATCACGGTGTTGAACAGCGTCAAGGCCAACCTGCCCTTCCCGGTGTCGCTGCACGACGAGGAGAACACCCGCGAGGAGTTGCGACTCCGCTATCGCTATCTGGATCTGCGCCGTGAGCGCATGAACCGCAATCTGCGCCTGCGCCACAGCACGATCCGGGCGGCCCGCACCTATCTCGAGGCGGCTGGCTTCATCGAGGTGGAAACCCCCGTGCTCACCCGCTCCACCCCCGAAGGCGCCCGCGATTATCTGGTGCCCAGTCGGGTCTGCGGCGGCGAATGGTTCGCCCTGCCCCAGTCACCCCAGCTGTTCAAGCAGCTGCTGATGGTGGGCGGCCTCGAGCGCTATTACCAGGTGGCCCGCTGCTTCCGCGACGAAGACCTGCGCGCCGATCGCCAGCCGGAGTTCACCCAGCTGGACATGGAGATGAGCTTCCTCGGTCAGGAGGAGATCCTGGCGCTAAACGAAGGCCTGATCGCCACCATCTGGAAGGAGGTGAAGGGGATTGAGCTGCCGCTGCCGTTCCCGCGGCTCAGCTGGCACGAGGCGATGGAGCGCTACGGCACCGACCGCCCCGACACCCGCTACGGCATGGAGCTGGTGAATGTGTCCGACCTGGTGGCCGGCATGGGCTTCAAGGTGTTCTCCGGGGCCGTGGCCGCTGGCGGCTCGGTGAAGGTGCTGCCGGTGCCCGGTGGCAACGAGGCCCTCTCCAATGTGCGCATCAAGCCCGGCGGTGATGTGTTCAGTGAGGCCCAGGCGGCCGGCGCCGGCGGCTTGGCCTTCATCCGGGTGCGGGAGAACGGCGAGATCGACACGATCGGCGCCATCAAGGACAACCTCAGCGAAGCCACCAAGGCCGAGCTGCTGGCCCGCACCGGTGCCGTGCCCGGCACCCTGCTGCTGTTCGGCGCCGGCGACACCGCCACGGTGAACAAGGCCCTGGATCGGGTGCGTCAGTTCCTGGCCCGGGAGCTGGGGCTGGTGAAGCCCGAGCGCGACAACGACAGCTGGAACTTCCTCTGGGTGGTCGATTTCCCGATGTTCGAGTTCAACCAGGAAGAAAACCGCCTCGAAGCGCTGCACCACCCCTTCTGCGCCCCCCACAGCGGCGATCTCGGCACGGATCCGGCCCAGTGGGCCCACACCCTGCCCACCGCCCGTGCCCAGGCCTACGACCTGGTGCTCAACGGCCTGGAGCTGGGCGGCGGCTCGCTGCGCATCCACGATTCGGCCCTGCAGCGCCAGGTGTTGCAGACCATCGGCTTGCCCCTTGAGGAGGCGAATCGCCAGTTCGGTTTCTTGATGGAGGCCCTGGACATGGGGGCCCCACCCCATGGCGGCATCGCCTTCGGCCTCGATCGCCTGGTGATGCTGCTGGCGGGCGAGGAGTCGATCCGCGACACGATCGCCTTCCCCAAAACCCAGCAGGCCCGCTGCCTGATGACCCAGGCGCCGGCGGATGTGTCCGCCAAGCAGCTGCAGGAGCTGCATGTGGCCAGCACCTGGAGCGAGGACAGCTGAGGCTGAGGCGCCCAGCTCAGCCCAGTCCAGTCCAGGGCGGCGCCCCAGTCCCATCAGGTCAGCGGACGCTGCAAGCAGCTGGTCGCTGAGGCGCCCTTGACCCCGGCGGCGGCTGGGCCGCTCACGGCTTGAGGGGGCCGAGCTGCAGCCGTGCTGGACGGCTGCGCTCGGGTTCGGCCACGGCCCTGGGGCGGGGGCAACCAGGGCCGCAGCATCCGCTCCGGCGTTCCAGCGGCACCATGCTCCTGGGGGGCACAACAAGTCCAACGCGGTGCTGCCTGGGCTTGGTGGCCTGATTACTGTTTTTTGGTCCACTCCACGTTGGCGGACCAGAGCTTCACTCCAGTCCCAACCACCTGGAGG
>CAIZOZ010000057.1 GCA_903934745.1 uncultured cyanobacterium | reverse complement strand
TTCCACCAGCACGGCATTGGTGCTGGGCTGGGGCACCGAGTGATGGCCGCGGCGCTTGCCGACGAAGTGGCGCTCGCACCCGGATGGCACCAACTCCAGCACCGCCTGCGGCACCAGGGAGTCGTAGACGAGGGCGTCGCACTGGCGCAACAGCCGATGGGCCTTGAGGGTGAGCAGCTCGGGATCGCCGGGCCCCGCCCCCACCAGGTAGACGGTGCCTGGACGCTGTGGAGCCGGCGGCGCTGGGGTCGCTGGGGTCGCCCCGGCAGCGGCAGAGTCAGCACGGGCGGGGTCAGGGTTGGCAGGATCGGGCATGGCTGCGATGTCGCGGCTCATGGCAGCGCGGCGAGTTGGTCGACCAGCTGCTGGCGCAGCCGGGGCCGCTCCAGCAGCGGCGCCGCCTGGAGACGCCCCAGCTGGGACTCCAGCCGCTCGGTGAGCCGGTTGGCGGCCAGGGCCAGGGGGAGTACGGGGCCGTCGATGGCCAGGGCGAGCGCTTCGGAATGCTGCGAACTGTATGGAGCCGCCAGGCAGCGGCAGCCGAGGCACCGCTGCAGATGCTCCAGATAGCGGGGGGCCAGCCTGCCCTCAAGCGGGTGATGCAGCAGCAACGGCGGCCGCGATGGCGAGCCCTCGCCGCTGGTAAGCGGATCCCTCAGGGCGGCCAGTTCGGTGGCCAGGGCGCTTTGCCAGGCCGGCCAGGCCCCCAGGAAGGGCAGACGTCGGACGCCGGCGCCGGCTCGAGCCACGGCCGGGGTGAGCCCCAGCTGCCGGGCCAGGGCCGGCACATCGACGCGGGCGTGGTTTCCCGGCAGCAGCAACAGGGGCACCAGGGTCAGCCGCGGGTCGCTGAGGGCGGGATCGGAACCGGGCGCCGGCAGCGGCGCGGTGAGGGCCTGCAGGGCCACCGGCGCCTGACGGCGCTGCTCCAGCTCCCGGGCCAGCTGCCGGTACACCTCGGGAATCACTCCGCCGGTGCGCCCATGCACCACCAGTAGCAGGGGAGTTGCCATGATCCGCTGCTCCACCTGCGCCGGGCTCCGGACCGAACCCCCATGCTGCCTCCCGAGCCGGGCGATGGGCTGATCAGCGAGCGGCGAGCCCGCTACAGCGAGCAGCTGGGGGCCGACGCGCTGCGCTTCCGGGAGCTGATCGGCAAGCTCGGCAGCGGCGAGCGCACCAGCACCGGCCTGAGCCGCGAGGAGGCCGCCGAAGCCCTCGATCGCTTGCTGGAGGGGCGGGTGAGCGACGCCCAGGCTGCGGCCTTCCTGATCGCCCATCGCCTGCGGCGTCCCGAACCGCAGGAGCTGGCCGGCCTGATTGACAGCTACCGGCGCCAGGGCCCCACCCTGCTGCCGGCCGGGCGACGGGTGGTGAGTTTCGGCGTGCCGTTTGATGGCCGCTGCCGCACGGCGCCGCTACTGCCGCTGACCGCCCTGCTGCTGGCGAGCGCCGGGCTGGGGGTGGTGCTGCATGGCGGCGATCCGATGCCGGTGAAGTACGGCCTCAGCCACGGCGAGGCCCTGGCCGCCCTCGGTCTCGAGCTGCGCCAGCTGGCCTGGCCGGCGGTGCAGGCCGGCTTTGCATCCTGCGGCCTGGCCCTGCTGCACCAGCCGCGCCACTTCGCGGCGGCTGAACGGCTGATTCCGATCCGCCGCCAGATCGGCAAGCGCCCGCCGATCGCCACCTTGGAGCTGCTCTGGAGCTGCTGCCCCGCAAGCGATCTGC
>CAIZOZ010000056.1 GCA_903934745.1 uncultured cyanobacterium | reverse complement strand
CCTGGTCCGCATCGTCGAGATCGGCGCGGCTGAAGGGTTGCCGGTGACCACCGACGAGGTGCGGGCCCACCTGGCCAGCGTCGACGACAGTGCCACCCGCCAGTGGCTGATCAAGGCCCGGGGTGGGCTCTGAAGCGGGCTGAAGCAGGGAGTGGCGCCGCTCCTGGCCGGAAGCGGGAGCCTGGCGATGGCCCGGGGCCCCGCCCTGGGCCCAACTGAAGAACAACCAGTAACTGACGATCGCCAGACCCGCTGCCACGACGAGAGCGGCCACCTGTTCGAAGCGCTTGATCATTCCTGTCCCATCCTGACGGCTCCCTGCAACGACCAGCTGCAGTCTGCCGGACCCGGGCGACAGGGGATGATGCAACCATTCCGGCTCGCCTCGCTCCCGTGCTGCGCCTCGAACGCATCGGCAAGATCTATCCCACCGGAGAGGTGCTGCGCGATGTCACCTGGGAAGTGAAGTCGGGCGACCGCATCGGCCTGGTGGGAGTCAACGGCGCCGGTAAATCCACCCAGATGCGGATCATCGCCGGCCTGGAGGAAGCCAGCAGCGGCCAGGTGGTGAAACAGGGAGCACCCCGCATCGTCTATCTGCAACAGGAATTCGACGTCGATCCCCAGCGCACGGTTCGAGCCGAACTCTTTCAGGCCTTCGGCGAGGCCGCCGAGGTGCTCAACCACCAACAACAGGTGGAGGAGGCCATGGGCAGCGAGCGGGCCGCCGCCGATGCCGACCACCTCGACACCCTGATCCAGGAGCTCGGCAGCCTCCAGACCCGCTTTGAAGCCCTGCACGGCTACGAGCTCGATGCCCGCATCGATCGGCTGCTGCCGACCCTGGGCTTCACGATCGCCGGCGCGGAGCAACTGGTGGCCGACTATTCCGGCGGCTGGCAGATGCGGATTGCCCTCGGCAAGATCCTGTTGCAGGAACCGGACCTGCTGCTGCTCGACGAACCCACCAACCACCTGGATGTGGAGACGATCCAGTGGCTGGAGGACTATCTCAGGGGCCAGACCGTGCCCCTGGTGGTGATCAGCCATGACCGGGCCTTCCTCGATCGCGTCTGCAATCAGATCGTCGAAACCGAACGGGGCATCTCCCGCACCTACCTGGGCACCTACAGCCAGCACCTCGAACAGAAGCGGCTGGAGCGGGAGGCGGGCCAGGCCGCCTTTGAACGCCAGCAGAAGGAACTGAGCAGCCAACAGGCCTACATCGATCGCTTCCGGGCCAGCGCCACCCGCAGCACCCAGGCCAAGAGCCGCGAAAAACTGCTGGACAAGGTGGAGCGGATCGAGGCACCGGAGGAGACCATCGGCGGCCCCCGCTTCCAATTCCCCCCGGCCCCCCGTTGCGGGCGCCAGGTGGCGGTGATCGACAACCTCACCCACAGCTACGGCGACAAGATTCTCTTCCTCGGCGCCAACCTGGAAGTGGAACGGGGCGATCGCATCGCCTTTGTGGGGCCGAATGGTGCCGGCAAGTCCACCCTGCTGCGGCTGGTGATGGGCATGGAGCCAGCGGACGAAGGCAGCGCTGGCCTGGGAGAGCACAACGTCATCGCCGGCTACTTCGAGCAGAACCAGGCCGAAGCCCTCGATCTGAGCAAAACCGTGATCGACACCCTGTTTGAAGCCGTGCCGGACTGGACCCAGACCCAGGTGCGCTCGCTGCTGGGCAGCTTCTGCTTCAGCAACGACGCCGTGTTCAAGGAGGTGGGCAAGCTCTCGGGGGGCGAGAAGGCTCGCCTGGCCCTGGCCCTGATGCTGCTCAGCCCCTGCAACCTGCTGGTGCTCGACGAGCCCACCAACCACCTCGACATCCCGGCCAAGCAGATGCTCGAGGAGGCCCTAATGGAGTACCAGGGGGCCGCCCTGGTGGTGTCCCACGATCGTTACTTCATCGGCCAGATCGCCAACAAGATCGTCGAACTGCGCGATGGCGAGCTGGTGCTCTACCGAGGCGACTACGCCTACTACCTCGAGAAGAAACGCGAGGAGGCTGAGGCGACGAACCAGGACGAAGCACGCCGAGATCAGGAGCGCAAACGGGAGGCCAACCGCCTCAAACAGCAGGCCAAGGATGAGGCGCGCAAGGCCCAGTCCCGCAAGACCAAAGCCGGCAAGGGGTAGGGGCGCGGTTCGCGCCTGGCTGGCCCAGCAGAGCAGCGCGACCATCTGTCCAGCCTGGGGTCCGCCAGCCAACAGCGCAGGCCCCGGTGATCGACATGGCGTCGAGGGGTTTGGTTCGCCAGCACACGGCAGGCGATCGACCTGGGCCATCCAACCCGCCTGGGGCAGGGGCCATTGCCCTGCCTGCGCCAAATCGACTGGTCCGATCTGAACCAGCCTGGGGCCGATACTCCTGCCACTGAGCTCCTGCCATTGAGCTCCTGCCTCCGCGTGACAACTGCGGCGTGACAGCGCCGCCGGGAACCACGTCAGCGCAGCCGGTGAGCAACTTCAAGTCAGCGAAGGCCGACGCCCCACCGCCTCAAGCCCGATCCCGCCGAACCCAGCCATGGCACCAGAGCGCCGAGGGTGAAGGCCCTGTGCCCGTAGCCGCCACCGGGCGCCGTGAGCACCTCACGCCTTGATTCGCTGACGCGGCTCTTACGCCTGTCGCTTTCGATACGTGGCCCCTTGAAACACTTTGTAGCTTTAGGGCGGTTCATCGACCGCGTCCCATCGCATTGCCTGTCATGTCCGAGCCTCTCGCCCTCAGCCTTGGCCAGAAATTCGAACTCGAGCGCATGACCCGGGCGATCGATGCCACGGGGGATGCCCAGGCCTTGCGCGGCCTGGCCAAGCAACTGCTCCAGGCCTGGCAAAGCCAGAAGGCAGCCACCCAGTGGATCATGCGGCAGCAACTGGGGGGAGCGCCACGTTTCAGCGGCGAGCTGACCCTTGATCCCGCCGCGCTCGAAGCCCTGATGCCCAAGCAAGGCAACCAGGGGATCCAGAATCACGATGTGCTCTGAGCCTGACCAGACCCAACGACGGGCCCTGGAGCGGGAGTACCGCCTTCAGGGCCAACCACCGGAACGGCTTCAGCGCGGGCGACTCAACACCAGGGCCCGGGGTACCACCTGCAGCTGCTGGCCCACCCCAGCCCGCGTCACCGAGATCAGCAGCGGCCGGCCAACGTCGGCAGCTTCCACCGCGCTGATCACATCGGCGGGCGAGCGCACCGGCCGGCCGGCCACCGCCACAATCACGTCCCCTTGCCGGATCCCCCCCTGATCAGCGGGTCCGCCGGCCTGCACGCTGGCGATCAGAGCCCCCTCCGCCACCGTGCCCTGGGCCGTGCGCACCCGATCGAGGCCCACGCCGATCATCGGATGGCTGGCCTTGCCACTGGTCACCAGTTGCTGGGCAATGGAACGGGCCCGGTTGATCGGGATGGCGAAGCCAAGGCCGGCGCCGGGGCCCGAACGCACCAGGGTGTTGATCCCCACCACCTCTCCTTCGGCGTTGAGCAAGGGGCCGCCTGAATTGCCGGGATTGATCGCCGCATCGGTCTGAATCAGATCGAGCCGCTTGTCGCTGATCCCCAGCTTGGCGGCATTGCGATTGAGGCTACTGACGATACCCAATGTCACCGTGTGATCAAGCCCAAAGGGATTGCCCACGGCAATGGCCCAGTCCCCCACCTGCAGAGCATCGGAGTTTCCCAGCGGCGCTACGGGCCAGGAGCCACCTCCAAGCAATCGCACCACGGCGAGATCGGTGATCGGATCAATGCCCACCACCTTGCCCTCCATCCGCTGGCCGTTCTGGAAGCCCACGGTGACCCGATCGCTGCGTTCCACCACATGGGCGTTGGTGAGCACCAGCCCATCGGCCTGAATGATGAAGCCGCTGCCCTGGCCGCGCTCGGTGCGCGGCGCGGACATCGGAGGCAGCCCGAAGAACTGGCGGAAGAGGGGATCACTCATCAATCCCCTGGACAGCCCCCCAGGGCCGGCCTGCGCCGCCACGGTGCGCTCGGTGTCGATGGTGACCACCGCTGGACCGGCCCGGCGCACTGCGGCCGCCACAAACGACTGGCGGCCCAGGGAAGCGGCCGCGGAACTGGCGAGCGACTGGGCGCGGGCGGCGGGCGAAAGCAGGGGCAGCAGTACGGGGGGGGACACCACCAGGACCGTCGTCGCCAGACCGACAACGCCGCGGGAGAGGGCGCGGATGGGTGACATCGGCACGACGGAAACGACACACCGAACCGTAGTCAGCACGGCCCACCGAGGGAAAGGGGAGGCAAACCGACCAGCCCTGGGCTGACAACCTATGATTTGTAAAGTTTTCCAACGGTCCATGGACACCAGTCACTTGCTCCTGGCCTTTCTCGCCTTCGGAGCCGCCTGCACCACGCTCTGGGCCTGGATGCTGGCCTCCAACTCCACGCCACAAAGGCGATGATGGAGGCGATCCGGCGCGTTCACTGCGGATCTTTCGCTAGCCAGGGTCGTCCCTCGCCATGCCCACCTTCGTCTCCCAATTGATTCCCTTGCTCTACGGGGCTTGTTTTCTGGTGCTCCTCTGGCAGGCGTTCCGCGTGATGGCCCAGGGTTTCCAGGCCGTACCTCGACCCGGCGACAGGGGCTCGGCCTCCGAGCGAGGCGTAGCTGCAGCCAGCGATCGTGGCCGATCGGCGACGACAGACCGCACCGGCCGGTTGACAATCCACCCTGAACTGCTGGATGCCGAAGGCCAACTCACCCGCGAAGACCTGCTGACCGTCCGTTTCAGCGGCGACAACGAGCAACCGGTCCTGCCTGAAGACCTCGGCTGAGCAGCCGAATCGGCCGCGGACCGTCGCTGAATAGGCTCAGCGCTACGAACACGCACTCCGTCGGAGGTTGATGGTGGATCAAAAGACCCGAATCGTGGCTGCCGTGCTCAATGGCCTCAAGCTGCCGCCCCGCTT
>CAIZOZ010000055.1 GCA_903934745.1 uncultured cyanobacterium | reverse complement strand
TCGGACGGGGGCGGGCACGAGTGGGGCGGATCCTAGGCAGTGACAGCTGCCAGCAGCTGTCAGCAGCTGGCAGCCGCACCAGCGGAGCGGCCTTGTCATCTGCCTGCGCAGCACCGGACGCTCCGTGGCCCATGGCGCATGGAGCCGGGCCATCCCCAGGTCTGGGTTGAGCCGCTGCCGCCGTTGCTTGGCGCCGAGCCGACGCTGGCGTCCATCAACGGCGGCTATGGCTGGCTACGCCGCCAGCTCAGGTTGGCGGCGGATCCCTGCCAGCGCAACGTGTCCGCCAGCGCCATCCCCAACAGGGCCGTTTCGGCGGCGGCGCTGCCACCCATCAGGCTGCGGGGCAGCAGGGTGGCGGCGGCAATCGCCTGCCCGGGTTGGCCGCTCCAGCGGGCCAGCCGCACCACCCCCTCCAGCAGTGGCAAGGTCACCCCGGCCAGGGTGCCATCCTCCAACCGGCAGCTGCCGTCGGTCACGGTGAGGATCCGGTCATCCCAGCGATGCTGGCCCGCCGCCAGGCCATAGGGGGCGAGGGCATCGCTGACGATCACCACCTGCTCGGGGGCCAGGCGCTGCAGCAGCACCGCCATGGTGGGCGCCACATGCACGCCATCGGCGATCAGGCCCACGGCCACATCGCTGCGCAGCAGGGCCGCCGCCACCGGCCCCGGGGCGCGGCGATGCATGTCCGGCATGGCATTGAAGGCGTGGGTGAGCATGCCGACGCCGGCGTTGAAGGCTGCCTCGGCCTCGACGTCGCTGGCGGCGCTGTGGCCCAGGCTCACCAGCACATCCATCGCCCGCAGGGCGGCGATCACCGCAGCGCTCCCCGCCAGTTCCGGCGCCAGCGTCACTAAGGCGATATCAGCCTCGGGGCCGCCGCTGAAGCCGCCGATGCGCTCCTCCAGGGCGGCCAGGCTCGGCTCGCACAAATGCTGGCTCGGATGGGCGCCGCGGCGGGCCGGCGCCAGGAACGGCCCCTCCAGATGGGCCCCCAGCAGCCGGCAGCGACCTGGTCGGTGTAGGCGCCTGGCGGCGGCCAGCACCGTGAGTGCCTGCCGCAACGGGGCCACCCCGCAGGTGACCAAGGTCGGGCAGATCGCCTCGACACCATCACGCCAGAGCAGCTCCAGCAGCGCCTCGAGCTGGGGCAGATCCGCCGCCGTCAACTCCGGAAAGGCCAGCCCCAGGCCGCCGTTGATCTGCAGGTCCACCCCGGCGGGCGACAGCCAGTCGCCGCCCCAGTCGGCGCCGGCGGCCTGGCTGCCGGCAGTGAGCGCCTGGATCGTGGCGATGCGGTCGTGGGCATCGAGGCCCACGCGCCAGCGTCGATCGGGCCCCTGGCCAGCGGCCCGGCAGGTGGGCAGACGCAGGTTGGTGAGCCAGCGCATCCTGTTGCCATCAAGCCTGCCAGAGAGAATGCCATCGCCAGTGCCCCGCCCGCCGTGGTTCCCTCCCCCTCCTCCATGGCTGCCGGAGCGGCCACCGCCGCGGCGCCGGCCGCCGCCGTCCCGCTGCCGCTCGGGGCCGCGCTGGTGGCCGTGATCATGGGCAGCGATTCCGATCTGCCCACCATGGCTCCGGCGGTGCGGATCCTGGAGCAGTTCGGCGTGGCCTGTGAGGTGCGGGTGCTCTCGGCCCATCGCACGCCGCTGGAGATGGTGAGCTTCGCCGAGGCGGCTGCGGCGCGGGGGCTGAAGGTGATCATTGCCGGCGCCGGCGGCGCCGCCCATCTGCCGGGCATGGTGGCCTCACTCACCACCCTGCCGGTGATCGGCGTGCCGGTGCAGAGCCGGGCGCTGTCCGGGGTGGATTCACTCCATTCGATTGTGCAGATGCCGGCCGGCATCCCCGTCGCCACGGTGGCGATCGGCAATGGCCTCAATGCCGGTCTGCTGGCGGTCCGGATCCTGGCGATCGCTGATGGGCCGCTGGCTGGGCAGTTGGCCCGCTATCAGGTCGATCTGCACGATCAGGTGGTGGCCAAGGATCGGCGGCTGCAGCAGCTCGGCAGCAGCGCCTACCTGGAGCAGATGTGAAGGCTGCGGCTGGCCCCGCCGCCAGGGCGTCGGACCTCAGGCTGAGCCATGCGGGCGCTCGCCGCCCACCACATCCATGGGCTAGGAATACCCGACTTCAGCAGAGGCTTGGTTGATGTTTGCGATGCCATTCCTGACGGCCTCGGGGCGAGCTGCGGCTTTAAGCGTCCTGCTCGTCTGTATCGGAGCCCCTGCTGAGGCGGGCGGTTGGTATTTCTATGTGCAGAACTCCAGCAAGTCTGCGATCACCCGGCTGCAGGTCAGGGAAAAGGGCGGCAGTTGGGCTGATTTCGATCTGGATGGGGGTATTGCGGCGGGGCGGAAGGTCCGCATCGACTGGGCCAAGTCCACCGATAACCAGGATTGCAAGCAGAGCCTCCGGGCCTCCTTCGCCGATGGAAGCAGCTCTGAGCCCGCCATGTTCGACTTCTGCGAAGCCCTCGACACGCCGATTGTGTTTGAGGACTGATCCCAGATTTCAGCCCTGACATCCGGTGGCGAGCGGTGACGGGCCGGGGCGATCGCCTGGTTTTGGATCGGTCGTTGCCAGCGGCATCCAGATTCAGCGGCCAGAGGGGCTGAGCTCCCCGCCAGCAGGGAAACTCACGGTGCCGCGGTCGGCAGCGTGGCGGTTCAGCGGTCCGGTCGCCAAGCTGAGCCCAGTTCCTGCCCCAACCCTGGGGCACTGTCCCCCAGAGGCAATGCTCGAGCGGTTGGTATTGCCCCCCTGGTTGCGGTTCAGCCTGGCGCTGCCGCTGCTGGTGCTCAACCTCTGGGTGTTGCGCCAGTTGCTGGCGCCTCTGGCGCCCTTTCCTGCCCTGTTTCTGACCGCGGCGCTGCTGGCCTTTCTGCTCGATATCCCGACGCGTTGGTTGGTGCAGCAACGCTTGCCCCGCCCCCTGGCGCTGCTGCTGGTGCTTGGGATCAGCTTCGGCGGCGTGGTGCTGGCGGCCCTGTGGTTGCTGCCCAGGCTGGTAACCCAGCTTGATGAGCTGATCACCGCCCTGCCGGGCTGGCTGGCCAAGGGCGAAACCCTGCTGTCGGATCTGCAGACCTGGGCCGTGGTCAAGGGATTGCCCACCGATTTCGGCAATCTCAGCAGTGAACTGATCAGCCGCACCAGCAAATTGGCCAGCCAGCTCAGCCAGCAACTGCTGAGCCTGCTCGGCGCCACCGTGGGGCTGACGGTCAACACCGTGATCGTGCTGGTGCTCACCGTGTTCCTGCTGCTGGGTGGTGAGCGGATCGCCCAGGGGCTGGCGGAATGGTTGCCCCCGGGGGTGCGCTCCCTGGTCACGAGCACCCTTTATCGCACCTTCCGTGGCTACTTCGCCGGCCAGGTGGTGCTGGCTCTGATTCTCAGCTTGTTGCAGATCGTGGTGTTCGCTCTGCTGGGCATTCCCTACGGCGTGTTGTTCGCCGTGGCGATCGGCTTCACCACCCTGGTTCCCTATGCCAGTGCCCTGATGATCGTGCTGGTGAGCCTGCTGCTGGCCTTGCAGGATCCGCGTCAGGGGCTGGAGGTACTGGCGGCGGCGATCACGGTCGGCCAGGTGGTGGACCAGGTGATTCAGCCGCGGCTGATGGGCAGCATCGTCGGGCTGCAGCCGGCCTGGCTGCTGATCAGCCTGCCGATCGGCGCCCGCCTCGGCAGCCTGCTGGGCCTCGGTGAACTGCTGGGGCTGTTGCTGGCGGTGCCAGTGGCCAGCTGCGGCAAGACCTTTCTGGATGCCTGGGTGGCGCGGCTGCGGCGGGGGGAACCGGAGTCGCTGGGGAGCGGGATCGAGCGGTTGGCGGCTGGGGAGTCTCTGTAGTCGAACCAGAATTGCCTTGACGCGATCGCTACAGCGATCCCAGCGATAGCGGACGACAAGCGTTGCTTCAGGTCTGCTCGGAATCACCTGTTTGTTT
>CAIZOZ010000054.1 GCA_903934745.1 uncultured cyanobacterium | reverse complement strand
TGAACAGATAGACCGCTCCCACGGCGGCACTCTGGATCGCCTGATTGTTGCGCTGGGTGGCCGGCACAATCGTGTCCACCTGCAGAGCCTTGAGGTTCTGCATCGTTGGGCTGGTGGCGTCGCCGCTGAGCTGCATGTTGTTGACGCTGATGCTGTCTTGCAGGGCGAAGGGGCCAGCCCCAGGCAGCTGAATCTTTTCCAGCGCCCCAGCGTTGGCGGGGCTGGTGGGAGTGTTGCCCGTTCCCAGCTCTTGCTGCACCGCTTCGCTGCCGCCATAGAGCAGGGAGGCCTGCACGCCGGGGGCCGACACGGCGATGCCGCTGCTGCCGTCGACGTTGATGTCATTGACGGCGATGGCGCTGCCGAAGCGGCTGCCCCAGTAGGTGCTGATGGCGGCGCCGGCGGCGTCGGTGCTGATCGTGACGCCACCGCTGCCCACCGCTGCAGAGGCGAGCGGCGTGGCCAGGTTCTGGTCCCAGCCGCCCGGATTGGAGGCCGCGTAGGTATAGCTGTAGACGGCGCCGATCGGCTGCAATGAGCTCTGCGGTGTGCTGTTGCCTGGGTTCAGCTGGCGCTGATAGTTCGGGGCGCCGATCCAGAGGGTGTGGTCGACGCTGTCGAAGGCCAGAGCTGAGCCGAAGGCGGCGGCACTGATGTCATCGCCGCTACCCGAGGCTGCAGACGGCGTCAGCACGGTGACGTAGCCGGCCAGGCTGTCCGGATCGGAGAGATCGAGGATCTTGGTCCCGGCGCTGGTGGTGAGCTGCTTCTGGATCCAGAGGCCATTGATGATCAGCACCTTGCCGCCGCCATTGGCCTGGGGCGCCGAGATCACCAGATCCTTGACGCCGTCGTTGTTGACATCCGCCACCAGCATGGTGTCGCCGAAGCCCTGGCCCCAGCCGGCGCTGGCCTCGGCGCGGATCAGCAGGCCGCCGCTGCTGCTGGGGTTGCTGGCGTCATCGCGCAGCGGCAGGTTGGGACGATCGGCCTCGAAGCGGCTGCTCGCCAGGGCCTTGAGCCAGGTGGAGGGCGCCTGGGCTGCGGTGCTGCTGGGGACGCCGTTGGCCGACTGGCCGGTGTACTGAACGAAGACCTGACCTGGCGCTGGCTTCAGGCCCTCGCTGGCGAAGGGCTGGGCGATCGCCAACCAGCCGTAGCTGTTGCCGGCGCTGTCGTTGAACTGGCCCACCACCTGCGATTGGCCGAAGCTGCGGAGCGGCTCGGTGAGGGCGGGGTTGTTCGCCGCCTCGGCGTTGGCGGCACTGCGCAGCACCAGGCCGTTGTCGAGCCCCTGCAGTGTGAGCGGCGTGTCGCCCACCACCAAGGCCGTGCCGATCACCGCAGCGCTGTTGCTGGAGCCTGCCGTCGACCCCCAGGCCCCTGGCTGGCTGTCCGCCGTGGGCAGGCTGGCACCGTCATCGAGAACGCCGCTCAGAATCGTGAACGCGGTGCTGTTGAGCACCTGTTTCTGGCTGACGCTGTAGATGCCACTGCCGGTGGCGGCGCTGAACGGCGTGCTGATCCCGGTGATGAAGGTGCCCGGGGCCACCCCTGTGCCGCTGAGTAGATCGCCGACCTCAAGGTTGCCGTTGAGGCTGGTCACCGTCAGCACATTTTCGGCGATGGCACCCTGCAGCGAGCCCTGGCTGGGGGAGAGGGTGGTGACGTCGCCGAGGATGGTGAGCGTGGTGGTGCTGCTGAGCGTCTGGCTCTGGCTGACGGTGTAGATGCCTTTGCTGCTGCTGGATTTGAATGCCGTCAGGACGGCGGTGATGCTGGTGCCGGGGAGAATGCCGGGCCCTGAGATCAGATCACCCACCGCCAGGGTGCCGTTCAGGCTGGACACCGTCAGTTTTGTGCCGGCGATGGTGCCTTGCAGTGAGCCCTGGCCGGAGGCGAAGCTGAAGCTCACCGAGGCGGCATAGCGATCACTGAGGCTCTGTGCCCCGAATGAATCGTTGCCGGCCGGGAGCTGATCGGCGCGGATCAGCAGCGTCAGGGCCGGCGCATTGGTGGGAACGCGGTACAGGAAACTGCTGGCTGTGGCCAGGGGTTGCAACGATTGCAGCGACTGATCGCCGAGCAGCACCTGATCGGCACTGAGCTGCAGCGTCAGCGGTGTTTCCGAGCCGCTGCTGATGTTGACCAGGGTGACGGTCACCCCACTGAGCAGCTGGTTGCTGGGATCGAAGAACTGGTTGCTGCTGCTGCCACTGGCCGTCGTCTGCAGCCAGTCGTCGCTCGTCCAGCTGCTGATCGGCACGTCGATCACCAGCCCATCCTGGGCCGGGGTGCCATTGCGCCGGAAGCTGGGGCTGGTGGGCAGCGGCTGGGCCAGCGGGGTCAGCGGGCTGGCCTCAGACCAGGTGCCGGTGTCGGCGTTGAACGCTGAGGTGTAGCTGGTCAGCGGCGATGCCTTGGGATCGACATTGCGCGCGGCGTAGTGCTGGCTGATTGCACCTGGGATGGTGCCGGGATCGGGGCTCTGGCCGGCGATGCTGTAGCCCATGGCGGCCAGCAGGGCGAGGGCTTCCGTACTGGTGGGAACGGGCCACTGGCCCGAGGTGTCGGGGCTGAAGCTTGTGCTGGTGAGGGCCTTGTTGTAGAAGGCCAGCTGATCGATCGCACCGCCGACGTTGTTGGTCAGCAGCTGGGCCTGGTCGTTGAGGTTGAGCGGCAGCGGGACCTTGGCCACCCCGCTCTGCTGGGCCACCAGCTGGTTGTCCACATAGAGCGAGGCCACCCCGCTGTTGCTGGGGCTTTGGCTGACCACCCCGCCGTTGTCGGTGCTGACGTACGTCGGCAGGTAGGTGGCCACGATGTGATGCCAGCTGTCATCGCGCAGATCTGCCGGCACAGCTGTGCCGATCGCCTGCGAGAGCAGGGAGGTTCCCTGGCCGAGGTCGTACACCAGCTGGCCGGATCCATTCACCGACACGGCGATGCCATTCACCAGCGAGAAGCCCAGTTCATAGCCGGCGTAGTTCTCGGCTTTGGTGGGGGTTGGCTTGCCTTCGCTGCTGCCGTCGGGACTGAGATCGAAACGAACCTTGGCCTCTCCGGTGCTGCGCTGGTAGTCCCAGAGGGTCTCGAACATCCCGATGAGGGAGCTGTTGGTGGCGCTGCTGTCCTGCAGATCGCTCAGCAGCACCAGGCCCTGGTTGAGCACCGCTGTGCCGGGGTCGATGGCGATGGCCTTGAGCGCTGAGTCCGGCTGGGCACCGATCGCGGCGACGCTGGTGCCGAACTGCAGCTCGGTGGAGGGGGCCCTGGCGATGGTGGCGGCGTTGAGGCCATCGACACCCACCAGGTCGGCCGCTGTCAGCTTGTAGTTGGCCAGGAATTGATTGACGCCTTCAAGGGCAGCGCCGCTGGCCAGATTGTTGAGCAGCAGGGCATTGCTGTAGACGTTGCTGCCGCCGTTGCCAACCATGGCTTCGGTGTTCGCCCCGCTGGCCCGCACGGCCCACTGCCAGCCATAGATCGCGCTCGGATCGTCAGTGCCCGGGCTGGTGATCAGGCCGCGGGCGGCTGCCTGCTCATAGGTGATCTGATCCACCAGGAAGCTGGAGTTGAGCAGCCAGCCATCGGGAAGGATGGCGGCGCCGACGGCGGTGCTGGAGGGCTGCCCAAGGGACACCAGGCCGGCCCCTTTGGGATTGCTGCCCTGGGGCAACTGGGCCCAGAATTCGATGCTGTAGGGGAGTGTGGTGCTGACCGGTGTGGCGCTCAGGGCGGCCACGGGAAGCGAATTGCTGTAAGCGGTATTGAGCGTGAAGGTTCCGGTGCCGGCAGCGGCGTCGTAACTGTTGATGGCGACGATGCTGGTGCCCGGTGTGATCCCAGGACCACTGATGACGTCACCCACGGCCAGGGTCCCCTGGCTGAGGCCCGTCACCGTGAGGATGTCTCTGGTGATCGAACCGCTGAAGCTGGTGACGCCGGGGTCGGAGCTGGTGCCGTTGGTTGGACTGCTGTCGGGTGGGATGTCGGCGGCGATGGCGCGGATCGAGCGCAGCATCGTGCCCAGCCCGGTGCTGATCACACCGGTGCC
>CAIZOZ010000053.1 GCA_903934745.1 uncultured cyanobacterium | reverse complement strand
TTCCACCACTTCCACGTTGCCACCATCGGCCATCAGATAGGGGCGCAGCTCATCAAGGGCGCGCTCAACGTTTTCAAGCGTGAGCGCCCGCGGATCACTGGCCTCGGCACTGGCGACGGGTTCGGTTGCGGGGCTGGCGCTGGTTGAAGTCTCAGCGGTAGTCATCGGTTGCAGTGCTGTGGTGCTCAGTGTAGGAAGAGAGCTGCGGGGCTGTTGCTTTCCGTTTCAGGGGTTTCCAGCCGAGACCAAGCCTGCCGCGTCTCTGCAGCCGTCGAGCCCGGGGCCGCCGCAGTGGTTGCCTAGGATCGGTCGATCCTGCGACAGCCTCAACGCGGGAGGTTCGCCCTTGGCATTCCCTGCCCAGGATCTGGCTGGCTGTTGGCCCTACCCCGTCTTGATTGACCTGACCGCCATGCCCGAGCTGCGATGACCGACGTTCCCGTCCAGCGGATCCGTAACTTTTGCATCATTGCCCATATCGATCACGGCAAATCGACCCTGGCCGATCGCTTGCTGCAGGCTACGGGCACCGTGGCTGCCAGGGACATGCAGGCGCAGTTCCTCGATAATATGGATCTGGAGCGTGAACGCGGTATCACGATCAAGCTACAGGCGGCGCGCATGGAGTATAAAGCCGCTGATGGTGAAATCTACATTCTGAACTTAATCGATACGCCAGGTCACGTTGATTTTTCCTATGAGGTGAGTCGCTCGCTGCAGGCATGTGAAGGGGCCTTGCTGGTGGTCGATGCCAGCCAAGGAGTCGAGGCTCAGACCCTGGCCAATGTCTATTTGGCATTGGAAAATAATCTTGAGATCATCCCCGTTCTCAATAAAATCGACCTACCGGGTGCCGATCCGGAGCGCATCAGGGAGGAGATTGAATCGATCATCGGGCTTGACACCTCCAATGCCATCCCCTGTTCGGCTAAGACGGGTCTGGGTATTCCCGAGATTCTGCAGACTGTGGTGGATCGGGTGCCACCGCCCCCCGGTCGGTTGGAGGAGCCCTTGCGGGCGTTGATTTTTGATTCCTATTACGACCCATACCGGGGCGTGATTGTTTACTTCCGTGTGATCAGCGGCAAGATTGCACGCAAAGACAAGGTGTTGCTGATGGCCAGCGGCAAGACCTATGAACTCGATGAGGTGGGGGTGATGGCGCCGGATCAGCGCCAGGTCGACAGCCTCCATGCCGGTGAGGTGGGCTACCTGGCGGCGTCGATCAAGGCGGTGGCCGATGCTCGGGTGGGTGACACGATCACCCTGTTCCAGAATCCTGCAGCTGAGGCGCTGCCGGGCTACGCCGAGGCCAAGCCGATGGTGTTTTGTGGCCTCTTCCCCACGGACGCTGATCAGTATCCCGACCTGCGGGAAGCACTCGATAAGCTCCAGCTATCCGATGCGGCGCTCAAATTTGAGCCGGAAACCAGCAGCGCCATGGGCTTTGGTTTTCGTTGCGGATTCCTGGGCTTGCTGCACATGGAGATTGTGCAGGAGCGCCTCGAGCGCGAGTACGACCTGGATCTGATTGTCACAGCACCGTCTGTGATCTATCAGGTGACCATGATCGATGGCAGCACCTTGATGGTGGATAACCCTGCCACCCTGCCCGATCCGCAGCAACGTGAATCGATCGAAGAGCCCTATGTGAAGCTTGAAATCTATACGCCTAATATTTACAATGGTGCGTTGATGGAACTCTGTCAGGAGCGCCGCGGCGAATTTATTGATATGAAGTTCATCACCACTGATCGTGTAACCCTGCACTATGAGATGCCTTTGGCCGAAGTGGTTACTGACTTTTTCGATCAAATGAAGAGTCGCACCAAGGGCTACGCTTCAATGGAATACCAGTTGATTGGCTATCGCAAAAATGAGCTCGTGCGCCTTGACGTGCTGATCAATGGCGAAAAGGCCGATCCGCTCACCACAATTGTGCACCGAGACAAGGCCTATAACGTGGGCAAGGGGCTAGTGGAGAAGCTCAAGGAACTGATCCCAAGGCAGCAGTTCAAGATTCCAATTCAAGCCTCGATTGGTAGCCGGGTGATTGCCAGTCAGAGCATCAGCGCTATCCGTAAGGATGTGCTTGCCAAGTGCTATGGCGGCGATATATCACGCAAGAAAAAGTTGCTCAAGAAGCAGGCCAAGGGTAAAAAGCGCATGAAGGCCATGGGCAAGGTTGATGTACCCCAGGAAGCTTTTATGGCGGTCTTGAAGTTGAATCAGTAGTGGCTTGGATCTTGAGGCTAACTACGTCTTGATTCCTGTCGGTCACTTTGGCGTCAACCTTTGCTGCGGAATTTCGTTTGCTCTAGGAATCGTTGCTTCGGAATTTT
>CAIZOZ010000052.1 GCA_903934745.1 uncultured cyanobacterium | reverse complement strand
GCCGCCGCACCATCGCTTGCCACACCTCGGCCGGTAGGCCGGCATCGCAACTGAGGTAGCCGAGCATCGTCGCCATGTCCGGATGGATCATCCCCGAACCCTTGGCCATGCCGCCGATCCGCACCTTGCGGCCGCCCAGATCAGCCTCGAGGGCGATCTGCTTGACCACCAGATCGGTGGTGAGAATCGCCCGGGCCGCCGCCTCGCCGCCCTCGCTCGCCAGGGCCGCCAGCAGCGGATCGAGGCCGGCGATCAGGATCTCGATCGGAATCGGTACGCCGATCACGCCGGTGGAGCAGATCAGCACCTCCTCCTCACTCAGACCCAGCCGTTGGGCCAGCTCCGCCGTAGCCCTGAGGCTGTCGATCAGGCCGCGCTCACCGGTGCAGGCATTGGCCTGGCCGGAGTTGGTGAGCACGGCCCGGGCCTGGCCGCCGCTGGCCGCCAGCCGCTCGGCGCAGAGATCGACGCAGGCGGCCCGCACCCGGTTGAGCGTGAAGCTGCCGGCGCAGACCGCCCCTGCGGGTGCCAGCAGCAAGGAGAGATCCGGCTTGCCACTGGCTTTGAGGCCGGCGGTGATGCCGGCAGCCTGGAAGCCGGCCGGGGCCGTGATGCCACCGGCGATGGGATGCCAATCAGACACAGGGGGGAAAGCGCTCAAGAGCGGCACGAAGCTGCCCTCATCCTGCCGAGAAGGGGTCCGGCTCCTGGGCTGAACTGGATACCCGACGATGCTGACGCCGATCGGTGCTGCTCACCAGCACCGACAGGGGCAGCCGCAGTTCCACCGCCAGCCCTCCCAGCGAAGACTGCCCCAGGTGCAACACACCGCCATGGCGACGGCAGAAGTGCTGGGCGATCGAGAGCCCCAGGCCCCGATGCTGGCTTTCCTGCCGGTCGTCCGCCCGCGGCAGATGCACCATCGACAGCAGCTCAGCCGAGCGCATGCCATGGCCGTGATCCTCCACCAGGATCAACAGGCCCTGGCGCTCCAGCTGGGCCGAGATCTGCACCGGCGGCTGGCCGTATTCCAGGGCGTTGTCGATCAGATTGTTGAGCGTGCGCTGCAGGGAGCCCCGATCCAGCCGCACGATCAGCCGGGGGGTTCGCACCTCGACGCGACCATGGCCGTAGGTATCGGCGATGCGATGGCAGAGATCATCCAGCGCCAGCACCACCGCCCGGTTCTCCAGCGGTTCGTCATCGGAGAGCGCCGCCAGCTGATCGCTGAGGTTGCGCAGGGCCTCGATGTCCCCATGCAGGCCCTGAATCATGCTGGCCTCCACGTCGCTGTCCAGTCGCAGCTGCTCCACCCGCAGGATCAGCCGCGTCAGTGGTCCGCGCAGATCATGCACCAGCCCCCGCAGCAGGGACTCGCGCGCCACCGCATGGCTGTTGAGTTGCTCCAGCAGGCGGTTGATGCGCAGGCTGAGCAGCCGCAACGGCGCGAATCCCTCCTCAGGCACCAGATCGATGCGGGGCGCCGCCTGCTGGGGCAAGCCACGCACCAGGTGGGCCAGGGGCAGTTCCACCCAGCGGCGCAGGTAGGCCAACAGCCCCAGCAACAGCCCCAGCAACACCACCAGGCCGCCCCACACCATCACCCAGGCCACCCCGGCGACAGGCTGCTCCAGCAACCACCACTGCAAGGGCCACAGCAGCAGCGCACTCACCAAGCTGCCCAGCAGGGCGTAACGCAGCAGCCGCCAGCGATCAGCCGTGCTCAGCTGCAGGGGGCGCTCCTGCCGGCGCCGGATCAGGGACAAGGTGAGGCTTCCAGGTGGAGGCGATAGCCCAGACCGCGCACCGTTTCGATCCGCACCGTTCCCTCCGAGATCGATTCCAGCAGGCGCCGCAGCCGCGACAGGCGCACATCCAGGCTGCGGCTGGTGTTGGCATCCACCAGGCTGCCGCTGGCCAGCAGCAGGTGATCACGGCTGAGCACCTGATCGGGGGCCTGGCAGAAGGCCAGCAACAGGGCCACCGCACCGCGACTGACCGGATACTGCAGGCCATCAGCGCCGGTGAGCCGACACTGGGCGGGCTCGAACTGCAGCCGTCCCATCGCGAAGGCTCCCTCCAACCGCTGGGCCTGACGCCGTCTGGGGTGCTGCAGCAACAACTTCTCGATGCGCAGCTGCAGTTCCCTGGGCAGGAAGGGCTTGGCGAGGTAGTCGTCGGCACCCACCTCCAGGCCGCAGATGCGATCGGCAGGTGCACCCAGGGCTGAGAGCATCAGCACCGGAAAGCGCCAGCCCTCCTGGCGCAGATTGGCCAGCACATGGGTGCCGGACTTGTCCGGCAGCATCTGATCGAGCACCAGCAGATCGGGGGCGCCGCCATCAAGGGCATTCAGCAGATCATCGGGACGATGAAAACTGCGGGGCCGCCAGCCCCTGGAGTTCAGGATCGGCTCCAGCAGACGGCAGAGCGCCTTGTCGTCGTCGAGAAGCCAGATCTGGCAACCAAGCAGACCATCGTGGACCGCGGGCCCGGCAGCAGCGGGTTGGTCGGAAGGCGACATGGGCTGTCGCCCGTTAAAAACCGATTTTCGCCCTTGGTGCCGACGCCTGTCCAGTTTTGCCGCCGCCGGTGCAGCCCCTGGCAGGCCCCTTAGCCTGAATCGAGACCTGCGACCGTGCCACCCGGCCGGACAGCCTGCCGATGGACCATCTGTGGCAGGCGATCCGTCGCGAAGGCCTCGACATCGTCGAATGGGCCGATGACGGCTGCCTCGCCCAGGCGGGCACGCTCGTGTGGCGTTTCGAGCGCCACGACTTCGGGCCGGGCCGCCATCTGCTGGCCACGCGCCATCTGCCGATCCTCACCAGCCTGCTGATCCTGCTGGGGCGGGCCCTGCGCCAGCGATGGCGTTGAAGGGGGTGGCGACCCAGGGGCTGGCGTTGCAGCAGCGCCGCATCGGCCTCACCGGCGGCATCGCCAGCGGCAAGAGCAGCGTGGGGCAGCTTCTGGCCAGCCGGTTCGGCCTACCCGTGCTCGATGCCGACCTCTATGCCCGGGAAGCCCTGGCCCCTGGCACGCAGGCCAGTGCCGCCGTGCTGGCCCGCTATGGCGCGGCGGTGCTGGCCAATCCAGACGCAGAACCGGAGGCAACGCCGACCGCCGCCGCCGTGGCCATCGACCGGGCCGCCCTGGGGCGCCTCGTCTTTGCCGATGCCGCCGAACGGCAATGGCTGGAGACGCTGATCCACCCGCAGGTGCGCCGGCGTTTCGACCTGGAGCTGGCGCGGCTGGAGACGGCGCCGGTGGTGGTGTTGATGATCCCGTTGCTGTTCGAGGCCGGCCTCGAGGAGCTCTGCAGCGAGGTGTGGCTGGTGGACTGCGACCCGGAGCAGCAGCTGAACCGGCTGATCGGGCGCGATCGGCTCAGCGAGGCCGACGCCCGTGCCCGGATCAGCGCCCAGTGGCCGCTGGCGCGCAAGCGGGCACTGGCCGATGTGGTGATCGCCAACCGGGGGTCGCCCGATCAGCTGCCGGCCGCCGTGCAACGGGCCCTGCTGACCAGAGCCGACTGACGACGGATCCGGTGCAGCGAACCGGCCAACCGCAACCGCTCACCCCTTCAGCTTCTCCACCAGGATCTGATTGGCCAGCTTCGGATCGGCGCGGCCGCCGGTGCGCTTCATCAGCTGCCCGACGAAGAAGCCCTGCAGCTTGGTCTTGCCGCCACGGAAGGCGGTCACCTCGTCGGGATGGGCCGCCAGCAACTCCTCGACGATCGCCGTGATCGCCGCCGGATCACTGATCATGCCGAGGCCCTTGGCGGCCACGATCGCCTGGGCCGAGCCGCCCTGCTCCAGCAGTTCAGGCAGGATCTCCTTAGCGATCTTGCCGCTGATCGTGCCGTTTTCGATCAGGCCCACCAGCTCGGCCAGCTGGGCCGGCCGCAACGGCAACGTGCCGTAGGCCAGGCGCTTGGCGTTCACATAGGCGGCGATGTCGCCGGTGATCCAGTTGGCCAACGCCTTGGCCTCGCCACCGGCAGCCACGGCCGCCTCGAAGTATTCCGCCATCGGCCGCTCATCGGTGAGCACGCGGGCGTCATAGATGGAGAGCCCGAACGTTTCGGCATAGCGATGGCGTTTGGCGGCCGGCAGCTCCGGCAGTTCAGCCCGCCAGGCTTCCCGCTGCGGAGGGCTCACTTCGATCGGGCCCAGATCAGGATCGGGGAAGTAGCGATAGTCGCTGGCGCCCTCCTTACTACGCATGCTCTTGGTGAGCTGCTTGCTTTCATCCCAGAGGCGGGTTTCCTGCACCACCGGCTCACCGGCCTCATAGGCCTTGATCTGGCGGGCGATTTCGTAGTCGATCGCCTTCTGAATCGCCGAGAAGGAGTTCATGTTCTTGATCTCCACCTTGGTGCCGAAGGGGGCCTCGGGCCCACGCCGCACCGAGATGTTCACATCACAGCGCAGCGAACCTTCCTGCATGTTGCCGTCGCTGACGCCGAGATAACGCATGATCCGGCGGATCTCGGAGGCGTATTCAGCAGCTTCCCGGCCGGTGCGCAGATCCGGCTTGGAAACGATCTCGGCCAGGGCCACTCCGGCACGGTTGTAATCCACCAGCGAATGGCTGGAGCCATCGAGCCGATCGCTGCCGGCATGCACCAACTTGCCGGCATCCTCCTCCATGTGCAAACGCTCGATGCCGATTGTCTTGAGGTAGGTGTCCTTGCCTTTTTCAGCCACCTCCACTTCGATCCAGCCGTTCTCAGCAATCGGCTCGTCGTACTGGGAGATCTGGTAGTTCTTGGGCAGATCGGGATAGAAGTACTGCTTCCGATCGAACTTGCTGTGTTCAGCCACCTGCAGGTTCAGCGCCATGGCCGCCTTGACGGCGTACTCGAGCACCTTTTGATTCAGCACCGGCAGCGTGCCGGGCAGACCGCACACCACCGGATCAATGTGAGAGTTGGGATCGTCACCAAAGGCCGTGGAGGCGCAACTGAAGATCTTGCTGTCGGTGCCCAGTTGCACATGGGTCTCGAGGCCGATCACCGGCTCCCAGGCGGCCTGCGCTGCCGTACCTCCCACCATGCTGTTCTCGCCCGTCAGGATGATGGGCGATCCTAGGCGCTGAGATTCAGCGGCTGAACTGGCCGCGTCAGCCACTGGAACTGCACCTCGGAGGGCTGTGAGGCCCCATCATCCACCGGTCCTGATCCTCGGCGGCGGCCTGATGGGCCTGGCCGTGGCGCATCAACTGGCCCGTCGCGGGGCCTCGGTGCTGGTGCTCAGCCGCCGCCGCAGCGAGGCCGCCGGCTTCGTGGCCGCCGGCATGCTCGCCCCCCACGCCGAGGGTATCGGCGGCGCCCTGCTGAGGCTGGGGCAGGCCTCCCTGCAGCGCATTCCAGCCTGGGTGGCCGAGATCGAAGCCGACAGCGACCTGGGCTGCGGCCTGCGGCCCTGCGGCATCGTCGTGCCCTTCGCCAACGCCTCCGAACGGGATGGTTACGCCACCGCCACCTGGGGGACGGCCCTGGATCGCAGCGGCCTGGAACGGGAGATTCCGGGTATCGGGCCGCGCTGGCGGGCGGGCCTGCTGTTCGAACAGGACGGCCAGATCGACAATCGCCGCCGGCTGATGCGAGCGCTGGAGCGGGCCTGCGTGCAGCGGGGCGTGCAGTTCGAGGAGGGCAGCGAGGTGCTGGAGCTGATCACCAGCCACGGGGAAACCTCAGCAGCGCCTGCCCCCGTCTCGGCAGCCCGAAGCGCCGCCCCTGCACGGGCCGCCCACCCAGCCCGGCTGGAGGCCGTCCGGCTGCGCCGCGCCGACGGCAGTGAGCTGGAGTTGCCCTGCCGGACGGCGGTGCTGGCCGGTGGCGCCTGGAGCGCCCGCTTGCTGCCCCAGCTACCGGTGGTGCCGGTGAAAGGCCAGATGCTGTCGTTGCAAGGGCCGATCGGCGCCCTGCCGCGGGTGGTGTTCGGCCCCGGCACCTACCTGGTGCCGCGCGAGGACGGCCTGCTGGTGGTGGGGGCCACCAGTGAACCGGAGGCCGGTTTCAGCGAGGGCCTCACCCCCTGCGGCCAACGCCAACTGGAACAGGGCATCGCGGCGCTGCTGCCGGCGGCGAGCCACTGGCCGCCGATGGAGCGCTGGTGGGGCTTCCGCCCCTGCACCCCCGACGAAGGGCCCTTGCTGGGGCCTGGACCGATCGGAGGGCTATGGCTGGCCACCGGCCATCACCGCAACGGCGTGCTGCTGGCCGCCCTCAGCGCCGACCTGGTGGCCCGGGGGATCAGCGGCGAGCCGAGCCCGGGGGATGGGGAGCAGCTGGAGGCGTTCCGCTGGGATCGCTTCTGAGCCCAATGGCCACCAGCGGCCCCGGCTTGCCGGCCCCGGCTTGGCGCCGCCGGCGCTCAACCCTCGACGCGCCAGGTCTGATCGGCCGGCGTCCAGTCGCTGAGTTCGGCGGGCGTGAACCAGAGACCGATCTCGAATTCGGCGGTTTCCGGGGCGTCGGAGCCGTGAATCACATTGCGGCCGATGTTCACCGCCAGATCACCACGGATCGTGCCGGGCTCGGCCTCGAGGGGCTTGGTGGCGCCGATCAGCTTGCGGGCGCTGGCGATCACGCCGTCGCCTTCCCACACCATCGCCACCACCGGACCGCTGGTGATGAACTCCACCAGGCCGGCGAAGAAGGGACGCTCGCGGTGCACGCCGTAGTGGCTTTCAGCCAGCTCGCGGCTGGGGGTGAGCTGCTTGAGACCCACCAGCTTGAAGCCCTTGCGCTCGAAGCGGCCGAGGATCTCGCCCACCAGGCCCCGCTGCACGCCGTCGGGCTTGATGGCGATGAAGGAGCGTTCGACGGCCATGGATTCGGGGCAAGAGAGTGGAAGGCCATCGTCCGCGCTGGGGTGGCCGCTTGGCAAGCAGGGGGTACACCTGATCGTTCAGTGTTCAGCAGCGGCAGGATCCGCAGCGGCAACAACGGCACCGCCCAGCCCAAACACCGCCACCGGCTCCGGCCAGCCCTTGAGCGCGTGCCGCCCCAGGTCCACCACCGGGAACGCCGGCGGCAGCAGGGCCCGGAGCTCGCCACTGATCAGAATCGACTGGTCAGGAAACTGACGGGTGAGTGACTCCAGCCGGCAGGCCAGATTCACCGCTGCGCCCACCACCGTGAACTCCAGCCGCTCGCTGCTGCCGAGATTGCCGGCGATCACCTCGCCGAGATGGAGGCCGATGCCCTGGCGCAGGGGCTCGATCCCCTGGGCCAGCAGATCGCCGTTGAGCACCTCCAGACGGCGCTGCATCGCCAGGGCGGCGCGCACGGCGGCCAACGCCTCCTCGCCATCACCACGACTGCGCGGCACACCGAATTCGGCCATCAGGGCATCGCCGATGAACTTGTCCACCAGTCCTTGCTCCTCGATCACCGCCGAGGCGATCGCTTCGAAATAGCGGTTCAGCAGGCTGAACAAGGGGGCCGGCTCGAGCCTGGCGCTGAGCGCGGTGAAGCCCACCAGATCGGTGAACAGCACCACGCAGCGGCAGCGGCTGCCGCCCACCTGGGTCCAGATCGGACCGGGCTGGCGCAGGATGTCGCGCAGCAGGGCGGGAGAGATGCGACGGGCCAGCAGCTGATGCAGGTAGGCCCGCTCCCGCTGTTCGCGCCACCCCTGCCCGCCACTGCGCCCCAGGCCAGCGAGCAGCGGTGCCAGCAACAGCGCCGCGGCCGGTGGGCGCAACCGGGCCAGCCCCCAGGCCCCTGCCGCCAGCAGCAGAGCCAAGGCCAGCAAGGCAGCGCTGATCGCCAGGGTCTGGCGGGACGTCCTGCCGCGCCGCAAGGCCCACCAGGCCAGCAGACCCCAGGCCAGCAGCAGGGCCAGCTGGCCTGAAGCGGCCAGGGGCAGCCGCCCTGTGCCCCCGAGCACGCTGGCCAGGGCAGCGGCCTGCACCTCCGTACCGCTCTGGGGGCCGAAGGGAGTTTCCTGCTGATCGCCCAGCTCACTGGCGGTGACACCGATCAACACCGTGCGGCCCCGCCATCGGGAGGCGGGTTGCTCCAGCAACTGCCAGGCGGGCACCCGCTCGAAACGACCCGCCGGGCCCCGGTGGTCGAGGCCAAGGAAGGGTTCCGGCGGCGCGGTGCCAGCGGCGGCAAAGGCCAGGGGCACCAGCGGCGGCCCATCGAAGCCGGCGAGGTGCGCCGCCAGCCACTGACGACCCGGGATGGCCTCGCTCACCCCCTGGGGGCTCTGCAGCACCATGGTGAGGCCCTGGCGGGGCAGGCCAGTGGACCAGCCGGGATGGGGCTGGGGGCGGCCGAGCTGGACCCGCTCGAGGCCATCGCGTGCCGCCACCGTGTAGGAGGTGGCCAGCACCAGACGATCACGCCAGGGCGCCAGGCGCCGCACGAAGGCGGCGTCATCGGCGGGCCCGTAGCGACTGGGCTGGTCATGGACCAGGTTGAACACCACCCGAGCGGCGCCGCGCTCCAGCACCAGAGCCGCCAGCTCGGCCTGCAGGGCCCGCGGCCAGGGCCAGGGGCCCATCGAGCGCCACAACGGCGAAGCCCGGCGCTGCCGTTCATCCAGCAGCTCATTGAGGCTCAGAGACTCATCGTCAATCGCCAGGATCAGGGGATCAGGCGGCGCCGGCTGCGGGCCTCGCCACTGGAAGGCCAGGCTTTCCAGCTGGCTATCCAGGCCGGCCAGGAGCCGCCCCGGCGGCGCGCTGGCCCAAGGCGGCAGGGCCGCCAGCAGCGGCAGCACCAGCCCCAATCCCCACGAGCCTGCCCCCAGCCGACCAGCCCAGGTCACGGGGTCTGGTCGTCCAGCGCAAGTTCACGGCGGATGATCGGCAGGGTTTCCATCGGCGCCGCAAAATCATTCAGCAGGATGCTGGCGCTGGAGCGGGCCCGGGCCTCATCGCGGCTGAGGCGACGCTTCGGCTGCCAGGCGGCATCGCGGAACAGCAGCTCCTCGCCACTTTGAAGCACAACCTGCTGCCCGCTGGCGAGGCTGACCCGCACCTGGCCCTCCCAGCTGAACAGCCTCACCTGCGCCGGCGTGGCTTCAATGAACACCGTGGTGCCCTCGATGGAGGCGGTGGCCACGCGGGTGTGGATCCGCAGGCGGCCCTGGCCCTGGCTGCCGGGATTCACCCAGGCGATGATCTGCCCGCGCTGCAGATCGAGCTCGCGACTGCCGATGCGCAGCAAGGCATCACCGCCGAGGCGGAAACTGCGACCATCCGCCAGCCGCACCTGCAGGCGCCCCGGCTTCTGCGTGCGCAACAAGGTGGCCGGCCGCAGCACCTGGCCGACGCTGGCCGCGCGCTCCATCGCCCCCGGCAGCGTTACGAAGGCGGGCCGCGACGGCACCGCCACCACCTCCGGCAACGGGCCAGCCGCCAGGGCCGCAGCGCCGACAGCGAGACCCAGAGCAGCAAGGAACAGACCAACCCAGGAGCACCGAAGGAGCTGCGGAGGCGAGGATGGCAAAGCGAACGGCGCAGGCAGGACGCCTTCAGGTTGGAGGAAGCCGGCGCCGGCGTCAGCCCAGGGCGGACAAACCGGCAGCGGCATCAGCGGGAAGCGCACCTTCGCCCAGGGCGATCACAGCCAGCGATCCCCGGACGAACGGCATGGATGGACCTCGGCAGCGGCTCTCGGCAGGCGATCTCCACAGCCCCTCGCCGCAGCGCTGTCCGCCGGCAGCGACGAGTTCAGAGCTGGGGCTTGCGGCGGCGAGGGGAAGCAGAGCGCGGCCGCCTGGCCCTCAACCTGCACCCAGCCCATGCCCGCCTGGAGCAGGGTGGCCACCCTTTGCTCGGTAGCCGGAGCTGGGGGCCACAGCGGCGCCCGAGCCGCCAGCCAGGAACTCTGGCCAGGGCCGGGCCGTGGACCTGGCTGGGGCGGCACCAGCCCCTTCAGGCCGCCTGGCAACGGCTGCAGGCGAAAGCCCTCGAGCAACAGCACAAAAACCTGCTCCCGCAACGCCAGCTCAACGCTGAACGGTCGCCCGCCACTGAGGTGACGGATGTCGGCCCCGAGGCTGAGCAACATCGCCTCGGGGCTGTCCTCGAGGCAGAGACAATGCTCCAAGGAACGCTCTGGCGAGGCATAGCCGGCGATGGGTCGCTGTGTTGCTGTCATGACTCCATTCCTTCCGAGCCAGGCCCGAAGGGCCAGCCAAAGAGGGCGTAAGTGCTTCATTTCAGCCCAGAAATTGCATCGCCGGGCCAGCTCTGGGGCCAACCCTCCCCAATTGGGAGGTGCGAGATCCGTCTCAGCCCCCTTAGGCCGGCCGTTGCGCCGCCCATCCCAGGAGCTGTCCGACGATCTCCCGCACTTGCGCCGGCTGGTCGGCTTGAGCTGCTGGCAGAGCACAAAGCTGTCTGCCTCGGGCCGCGCGGCAAGCGGCCCGAGATCGACCGCCAGGCTGGAGCCGCGGTTGCAGGCAGCAGCGGTCATGGCGCAGCCCTCGCGAGCACCACGAACGGATGGCGGTCTTTTCTTTCCCGGCCGCTCACGATCCGCCAAGGCCCAAGGCGCTCACCCAGGCTCCTGCGCTCCCTACTGGTGCCACAGCCCTGGACCATCCACCCCGCCCAGCTCCCGGGCGGCCCGCCCCTCAATCGCCAGCCCCCTCCTCCCGCTCAGCGGCCAGGGCTTCGAAGTAGGCGGCATCGGCTCCGCGGCGGCGGGCGTTAGCGCGGGCCTTGGCGGGGCCGGCGGCGGGTGGCCTGGGCGGGCCCTGCTCCTCGGATCGCGAAGCAAAACCCTGCTTGGGATCTGCCTCGGCGTTGGCCTGGCGCTGCTGATGCTGCTGGTGCTGGCGAAGCCGCTGGGAGCGTTGCTGCTCCTGACGCAGTTGCCGGCGCTCCTCCCAGTTCTCCCGACGCTCCTGCTGCCAGAGCCAGCCCGCCTCCAGCACCCCTTCAAAGGCCAGTCGCCATTCGGCCCGCAGCGACAGCTCACTGCCCCGGCGCTGGGCCGCGGCCGCAAAGGCCAGGGCCAGCCCAAGCGACAGCAGCACCACCCGCAGGCTGTCCTTACCCAGGGCCAGCAGCTGGGCTGGATTCAACCCCTGACCCGGCACGGCCCCTGAGGCCCCAGCCGCCTCAGGCTGCCGCTGCCGGGCCCGCTGCTCAACGGCCTGCAGCTGGGCGAGCAGACCGGATTGGATCGCCGCCAGGCTCTGGC
>CAIZOZ010000051.1 GCA_903934745.1 uncultured cyanobacterium | reverse complement strand
GCCCAGGCCTTGCTGAGCTGGTCCAGCATCACCAGGCTGCCGGCCACGAGCCAGGGCCAGAGCCGGTGAGCCAGGCTCGAGCGTCCACTGGGATGCTGTCTCACGATTCGATTAGCAGAATGCGGCGCAGCAACCAGGCAAGCACCGCCACGGCACAACAGAGCAGCAACTGAGGAAGCAGGGCGAGGCTGTAGCCGATCACCAGCGGCAGCACACCATCGCCCCAGCGACCCATCACGGCGCCGAGCAACAGATTGGCGAGGCCGCAGAGCTGGATCACCAGCAGCCCGAGGCCAGCCACCACAGCCCGGCTGAGCGGATCGCCCATGTCGGGCTGGCGCGCCAGCCGGCCGCTCACCCAGGCGGCGGGCACGAAACCGGCCAGATAGCCAAAGCCCGGATCCAGGAGATAACCGACACCGCCGCCCTCATGGAACACCGGCAGCTGGAACAGGCCCACGCTCAGGTAGGCGACCGCTGCCAGCAGCGCGCTGCGGGGGCCGGCTACCAGAGCCGTGAGCAGCAGGGCAGGCACCTGCAGGGTGATGCCCAGGGGGCGGAGGCTCCAGCCCGCGGCATCGTGAAAGGGGAAGGCCGTCGGTATCAGGCCTCCCACCACAATCAGCAGCAAACCGGCGATGGCGCCGCTCCAGGTGGCTAGGGCTCGCAACGAATTGATCTCAGGCGCCCGACCATCCTGCTGCAGCTAGGTTCAACTGAGAAGGGGAGCAGGGACCTTGACCAGCGTCGGTCTGAGCAGCAACAGCACGGACCCAGACCGCCCGGAGTCTGTGGATCACTCGGAACCGGCGGCTGGGGTAGTGGCGGTTGGGCCTCCAGCCCCACCAGCAGCGTTCCAGCTCGGCGAGCAGGTGTGTCTGGAGGGACAACTCTCCTATCTCAAAACGGCCGATCCAATGCCGATGCTGCGTCCGCCCGATCTGGTGGATGCTGGCGAACAGGGCCAGGTGGTGGAGATCCGCGCCCTTGATCAGCTGGCGGTGCGGTTTCGCCGCGGCACCTTCTTGATGGCAGCCCGGGATCTGCGCCGTGTGGGCACGGAGCTCAGCCAGGGCCGCTGAGCGGATGGCCTTCCCAGGCCCTGGTGGCCGCGGCCAGGGCCGGCGTCGGACCGACCAGGCTCAGCGATGGCTGGCCGAGCCAGGTGGCGGCAGCCTGGCGGATCGCCTCGGCGGACAGGTGCAACGCCTGCTCAAGGCAACGCTCCACATGGTTGGCCGGCAACCCATGGCTGAGCACCAGAGCCAGTCGCTCGGCCAGCTGGGAGCAGGTCTGCCGACCCATCGCGTCCTGGCCGCGGTACTTGGCCAGGGCCAGAGCCAGCTCAGTCTGATCGAGTGGTTGTTCCCGCACCCGCTGCCATTCCTGCAGCAGACAACGGGTGGCTTCCTCGGCCCGATCGGCTGAGGTGGAGAGATGCATCACGAAGGGTGCCGCGCCGCAACGGGCCGGCAGATGCACGCCGACGTCGTAGGCCAGGCCGCGCTCCTCGCGCATCGTCACAAACAGACGGGAGGACATGCCCAGGCCCAGATGGGCCTGGAGTAGGCGCAGGGCCACCGCATCGGGATGGCCCAGGGGCAGCGTGGCGCTGCCCAGCATCAGCACCAATTGCTCGGTGTCCTGCTCCAGCTGCACCAGGCGAGCGGCGGGCGGCGCGCTGGGCCGACTCGACCAGGCCACCGTGCTGGGTAGCAGGGTGGGCCAGGGTTCGCCGCCCAGGCCCTCCTCCAGGAGGTCGGCCAGATCATCGGGAATCGCGCCGCTGAGCACCAGCACGGCCCCGGCCTGGCCCAGGTCGGCCACCAGAGGCTGCAGATCGGCAGCCGCGAGGGATTCCAGATCCGCTTCCACCCCTAGGGGATCGTGGCCATAGGGGCCGGCGCCATAGAGGTTGTGGCGCAACTGGTCGTGGGCCAGCTGGAAGGGGTCTTCCTTCTGGCGTTGCAGGGTCTGCAGGTTCAGCTGGCGCTCCAGATCCAGCTGGTCTGAACTCAAGTGCGGTTGCCGCACCATCGCCAGCAACAAGGGCAGCAGGCTGGCGCCATCGGCGGCGGCGCACTTGAGCCCGATCACCAGCGCATCCTCCAGGGCCTCGGCCCGCAGGCCCGCCCCGGCTCCTTCGACCAGATCGGCCATGGCCTCAGCATCGAGCTCGCCGCAGCCCCGGGTCATCAGGCCGGCCAGCAGCTGATGGGCACCGCGGCCGCCCGCAGGATCGGCGCTGCTGCCGCCGCGGATCGCCAGCCGGGCCGAGAGGATGGCAGGCCCCTGACGCCGCAACAGCCTCACCGGGAGTCCGCCGGCCAGGCTGAGCGACTCTGCCTGGGGGGGAAGGTGGGTTTCGATCATGCCGGCACCGCCTCGAGGATGTAGGCCTGGGCCGGATCCAGCCGTGACAGCGCCTGCTCGCGCAGCCGGCACGGTGACCAGAGCTGCAGCAGCTCCAGGTGTTGCTGGAGCGATTGGCGCCGTCCCCAGAGGGTGGTGCTGCCGATCAGGCCGGCCACACTGCCCGCCGACTCAAGACCGAAACGATAG